>JAUNLC010000046.1:0-2122 GCA_030532465.1 Campylobacter sp.
AGGAATTTTAACTCAACAAGTTGGTGCCAATTCAAAGACAAAAAGAGTATTTTGATGAGTTTGAAACAAAGATATAAAATGCATAGAAAGATTAGATATATATTAGCATTGCCGATGGTCTTTATTTTTGGATGGTGGGTATGCAGTATGACACGGACAGTGCTTTTGTCTATTCAAATCAATTTATATTTACAAGTAACAATCTCTTTATTGATTGCTACAATTTTTATATTACTTGTATTGAGATATTTGTATAAAAGATATAAAATTTTCCTATATAGTAGATTGTTTATTAAAAATCCTAGTTTAAGTATTTTTATGTTTACTGTAGAAAATTTATCTCTAATTACACTGTATTTTGGTTTTCTATTATCTTATTTAATAGGAGGCCTAACCAACAATAGTGCTATAATTATTGTTATCCCATTTATTATTACTCCAATATGCATAGGTGTTTTTGTGATTTCTTATATGTTTAATGAAAGGAAAGAAAAATGAGCAGTTTAGAAAAATCAATTGCCTTATATAGACAAGTATCTGATTTAGTTTGCCATAAAATTTTATTGGAACCAGAAGTAAATCACTCGAGTTAAAAGAGTGATTTTTATTTATTAAAAATATAATTTATCTAAAGATCCAAAAAAATTGAATAAAATTAATTTTTATTTCTAATAAATTTATGATAAAAATATCGGCTCTAAAACCAAAATGTTACTAAAATACACTGATCATAAAATTTTAAAAAATTAATATCTTACTTTTTTAAATTAAAATAAGTAGTTAAAGATCAATATAAAGCTTTATATATTATAGGTTTCAAGATATGCTTCTTAAAAATAAACAATAATACAAATCACTATCTAGGCTAATTAAACGAAACTAAACAATAAATTAATTGATTTTAATCAATTTCAACTTAGGTTTTACAAGCTAATATATAGAATATAAAATAAAATTTTAAGAAAAATCTTAAAAAGATTTAAGGAGAAAAAATGGATCGACGAGATTTTATAAAGAGCGCCGCCGCCAGTGCCGCGTGTGCTAGTGCCGGTATAGCGATGCCTGCTAACCTTATGGCAAACTCAAACGCCGAAAAGGGTTGGCGCTGGGATAAGGCTGCATGCCGTTTTTGCGGAACGGGATGTGGTATCATGGTCGCGACAAAAGACGGCAAGATAGTGGCCGTTAAGGGAGATCCCGCAGCCCCCGTAAATAGAGGGTTAAACTGTATCAAGGGATATTTTAACGCTAAGATTATGTACGGAGAGGATCGTATCACACATCCGCTTCTTCGCGTAAACGAAAAAGGCGAATTTGATAAAAAGGGTAAATTTAAGCAAGTAAGCTGGCAAAAAGCATTTGACGTGATGACCGAGCAGTTTAAAAAGGCGTATAATGAGCTTGGACCTCACGGTATAGGCGTATTTGGCTCGGGTCAATATACCGTTATGGAGGGCGTTGCCGCCGTCAAACTTATAAAAGCTGGCTTTAGAAGCAACGCCATCGATCCAAACGCTCGCCACTGTATGGCTTCTGCGGTTGTTGCCTTTATGCAAACATTTGGCATAGATGAGCCGTCAGGTTGCTTTGACGATATCGAGCTAACCGATACCGTAGTGTGCTGGGGAGCGAATATGGCAGAGATGCACCCCGTGCTTTGGGCTAGGGTTAGTGATAGAAAGCTTGCCGATCCTGAAAGAGTAAAAGTGGTAAATTTAAGCACATATTCAACCAGAACTTCACACTTGGCCGATATAGAGATCATATTTACCCCTTCAACAGACCTTGCGATATTTAACTACATCGCTCGCGAGATAGTTTATAACCACCCTGAGATGATAGATGAAGAATTCGTTAAAAAACACTGCATATTCACAACTGGGCCTGCGGATATTGGATATGGCTTAAGAAACAACCCTAACCATCCGAAATATCCAAACGAAAAAGATGTCCTAGAAACAGAGCTTAGAAAAAAGATAAGCGAAAACGAGGGAGTGACCTTATCTTATCTTGGACTAAAAGCAGGCGATGTGATGGAAAACAAAAACAACGCAAAGGCAGGCGCTCACTGGGAGATAAATTTTGAAGATTTCAAAAAAGCACTTGAGCCTTATACGCTTGA
>JAUNLC010000046.1:2222-10930 GCA_030532465.1 Campylobacter sp.
GCTCACCGCTTGCCTGCGGATATGGTTGTGGCAAACCCTAAACATCGTGAAATTTCTGAGAAAATTTGGAAGCTTCCAAAAGACACCATAAACCCTAAGCCGGGACCTCACTATATGCAAATTATGCGTGATCTGGAAGACGGCAAGATCAAATGGGCTTGGGTTCACGTAAATAACCCGTGGCATAACACCGCAAACGCAAACCACTGGATAAAAGCGGCTCGCGAGATGGATAACTTTATCGTTGTTTCAGATCCGTATCCGGGAATTTCGGCTAAGGTTGCAGACCTCATCCTTCCAACAGCGATGATATATGAAAAATGGGGCGCATACGGTAACGCAGAGCGTAGAACTCAGCACTGGAGACAGCAAGTTATCCCTGTTGGAGAGGCAATGACGGATACATGGCAGATACTTGAGTTTTCAAAACGCTTTAAGTTAAAAGAGGTTTGGAAAGAGCAAAAGGTAGATGATAAGCTAACATTGCCAAATGTTTTAGAAGAAGCTAAAGCGATGGGATATAGCGAAGAAGATACGCTATTTGACGTATTGTTTGCTAATAAAGAGGCGAGAAGCTATAGCGCAAAAGATCCTATCATGGAAGATTATGACAACACCGAAGTATTTGGCGATAGCAGAAAAGTTGTCGGAAGCGACGGTAAGGTGTTTGAGGGATATGGATTTTTTATCCAAAAATACCTTTGGGAAGACTACCGCAAATTCGGTCTAGGACACGGACACGATTTGGCCGATTTTGATACATATCACAGAGTTCGCGGACTAAGATGGCCTGTAGTTGACGGTAAAGAGACTCAGTGGAGATTTAATACCAAATTTGACCCGTATGCGAAAAAGGCCGATCCGACCGCTAAATTTGCATTTTATGGAAATAGTAATGCTAAACTTCCAAGAGGAGATTTGCTAAAAGCTACGAGCGGAGAGGAGAAATTTTCGCTTCATAATAAGGCTAAAATTTTCTTCCGTCCTTATATGGATCCTTGCGAAATGCCAGATGATACATATCCGCTTTGGCTATGTACGGGTCGTGTACTTGAGCACTGGCATACGGGCACTATGACAATGCGCGTTCCTGAGTTATACCGCGCGGTTCCAGAAGCGCTTTGCTATATGCATGAGGCGGACGCGCAGAAATTCGGCGTAGCTCAAAACGAGATCATTTGGGTAGAGTCTCGCCGCGGTAAAATCAAAGCGAGAGTTGATCTAAGAGGAAGAAATAAACCTCCTATGGGACTTGTGTATGTGCCGTTTTTTGATGAAAACGTATTTATCAACAAAGTCTGCTTAGATGCGACTTGCCCGATATCAAAAGAGACCGATTTCAAAAAATGCGCGGTTAAAATTTATAAGGCATAGATATGAAAGATAGGCGCGAGGTACTCAAATTTGGCTTAAAGGCGATTAGCTTAGCTATCGCCGGAGGCTTTACTTGGAGCACTCATACAAATCTTAAGGCTCAAACTCTCATCCTTCGCCCACCTGGAGCAAAGGATGAGAAGGATTTTATGGCTAGTTGCATCAGATGTGGGCTTTGCGTGGAGGCATGTCCGTTTTATACGCTAAGCCTAGCTAAATTAAGCGACAATATAAGCTTTGGAACGCCTTATTTTATCCCAAGAGAGGTGCCTTGCTATATGTGTACGGATATTCCTTGCACGGTGGCCTGTCCGACGGATGCTCTTGACGTAAAGCTGGTTAGCACCGACGATAAGCTTGATATAAACAAGTCTCGTATGGGTATAGCGGTGCTTGATCCTTATAGCTGCATAGCATTTGCGGGAATTCAGTGTGATGCCTGCTATAGAGCTTGTCCTCTTATAGATAAGGCTCTTGTGCTTGAGTATAAGCGAAACGATCGAACCGAAAAGCACGCTCTTTTACTTCCTGCGGTGGATGCAAACTACTGCACGGGTTGCGGTAAGTGCGAGCATGCTTGCGTAACTAAAAAGGCGGCTATCTTTGTGCTGCCAAGAGAGATCGGGCTTGGCGAAGTTAACGATAACTACGTAAAAGGCTGGATAGAGGGCGATGATGCAAGGTTAAAGGATATAGACACCAAGATCAAGCTTGATCAAAACAAAGTCAAAGACTACCTTAATAGCGGAGAGATATGATGAAGTATTTACTGCTTAGAAGAATAACTCAAATTTCGATTTTGGCTCTGTTTTTGGTGAGTAATATCTACGGACTTAAAATTTTGCAAGGAAATTTAAGCTCGTCATTGATCTTTGGAACTATCCCGCTTAGCGATCCGTTTGCGATTTTGCAGCTGTTTTTGGCTAGCTTTACTCTTGCCAGCTCGGCTGCTTTGGGAGCTTTGATAGTTGTTTTGATATACGCTCTTATAGCGCCTCGTGCATTTTGCGCATGGGTTTGTCCGATAAATATGATAACCGATTTTGCAAGATTTGTAAGGGTAAAGATGGGCTATGACAAAGATAAAAAGGTGGTGGTATTTTCTAAGAATTTCCGCTACTACATACTCGCTTTTGTGCTTTTTATGTCCGTCATTATGAAAACGCCTGCGTTTGAGGGCGTAAGCTTTATCGGTATCGTTCAGCGCGGCATCATATACGGCGGCTCGCTTTGGATATTTGTCGCTTTTGGAGTATTTGCGGTGGATGCTTTTGTAGGCGATAGACTGATTTGCTCAAAGCTCTGTCCTCTTGGCGCTTTTTATGCGACGATCGGCAAATTTGCCTTTGTGAGAATTAGCCACGATAGCCAAAACTGCACAAAATGTATGAAGTGCAAAACGATCTGTCCCGAAAATCAAGTTTTAGGAATAATCGGAAAGGAAAGCGGCTTGATAACCTCTAGCGAATGCATTAGTTGCGGACGCTGTATAGACGCGTGCGATGACGATGCACTAAAATTTAGTATAAGAAATTTAAGGAGAAAATGAATGAAAACTTTTAGGTTTGCACTAGCCGCAACGGCTGCGGCAATCATTCTTGCAGGCTGGAATACGCCGTTGGTTGCGGATAATAAGCCAAAGGATTTAGGCGGAATCAGAAGCTCTGACGTGATGGATGAAAATTCCGTTACTCTGCTTGATTATCAATACTCAACCGATCCTGCGGGAACGGCTAAAAACATAGAGCGCGCGTTTGAAAACGCTCCTCCGATGATCCCTCACGATTTAGAAGGACTTATCCCTATAACAAAGGATATGAATATGTGCGTAAGTTGTCATATGCCTGATGTCGCCAAGGATGCGGGAGCTACGCCTCTGCCTAAGTCGCACTTTTATAGCATCAGAAACAACAAGGACCTGGCAGATAAGCTAAGCGACGATAGGTTTAACTGCACTCAGTGTCACGCTCCTCAAGCAAACGTGACCGCTCCGTTTAAAAATAACTTTAAACCTGAGTTTAGGACGGATGACGGAGCTCAAAGATCGAATTTGCTTGATATACTAAATGACGGTGTGAGGTAAGATTGCAAGAGGCTAGCGCTATTTCAAGACGAAGACTTTTTACAAAAATTTTGGGCGCTAAAGACGAGGCGTCCAAATTTATAGCTCCGCCGTATTTTTGCGGTGAATTTGACTGCACGGATTGCGAGGCTCCTTGCGTGGATGCTTGCAAAAGAGAGCTTTTGAGATTTGAAAACGAAAGAGTTATTTTTGAGTTTAAAAATTTAGGATGTAATTTTTGTAAAGATTGCGCCATAGCTTGCGAAGAAGCGGGCAGGGAGGTTTTAAGCTTAAAATTTCCCGCCAAGATAGAGGCAAAGGTTAGCATAGACGTAAATTCTTGCTTAGCTTGGAATGATACGATCTGCTATAATTGCCAAGATATATGCAAATTTAGAGCGATTGATTTCTTTGGGGTTTTTCGTCCTGTTATAAATGAGCGCTGCACGGGATGCGCAGAGTGTTTTGAGGTGTGCTTTAAAAATTCTATCAAAATGGAGGCTTTATGAGAATTTTACTTGCTTTTTTAATGCTTTTAAATTTGGCTTTTTCTCTTGATATCAAAGAGCCTTATAAGGTGATAGAGGCTCACTCTAACGTGATAAGCTCCTCACTTCTAAACGATAAACTCTACCTTGGAACAGATAGCGGTCAAGTAAATATCTATGATATGAAGAGCGAGCAGTTTTTAGAGCCGATAGTTTTGCCAAAGATTAAGACACATTTTACCGAGGATGAATTTGCCAAAGTGTTTAGCATAGACGAGCTTAACGGTGTGCTTATGGTGCTAAGCGAGACGAGTTACGGCAAAAGGCTTTTGCATATTTACGAGACGGTTGATGGTAAGAGGGTTGAGACTAAAACTATAAATTTATACAACGAATCGATCAAAAAGGCTCTGTTTTTAAACCCGAAAACAGCCGTTATAGGTTCGCTTAGCAATGAGATTTATTTTTTAAATTTAGATACGGGCAATATCGATTTTAGTAAGAAATTTTCTATCGCATCTTTATCTGATTTTGAACTTAGCGAAGATAAGAGCAAGATCGCAGTAGGGTGTGAAAGCGGGATAGTCTATATATTTGACGCTAAGCAGCGCAAGGTCTTAGATGAGCTTGGCTTTCATAAAGACAATATGTATGATATAGAGTATAAAAATGGAGCTATCATAACCGGCGGAGTCGATAGGCACGCGGGAGTTTATAGCGACGGCAGTATCGGCATGATGAGGTCAAATTTCCTCGTTTATGCGGTAGGACTTAGCGATGACGGCAAGATAGGAGCTTTTATGAGCGATGATCTAAGCGATATAGACGTGTTTGATGTAAATAGCAAGCGAGTGCTGGCGAGGCTAAAGACTATGCAAAGCACGATAAACGGCATACATTTTATGGATGATAACTCGCTTATAAGCGTTGCGTATGAGAAAAAGGTAAAATTTTGGAGATTTAGATGAATATTTCAAGTGTGATAGTGCATATAAAAGATGAAAATTTGATGGACGGTGTCTTAAATTCGCTTCATAAAATGAGCGAGTGCGAGGTGGTAACTCATGAAGATAAAAAGATAGTAGCTCTTATAAGCGTAGAAAATTTTGAAGATGAGCTTGAGACTTTTAAGGCGATGGAGCGCATAAACGGAGTTGCGGGCGTTGCGATGGTTTATAGCTATCAAGAGGATTTGGAAGGCGACTTAAAGAGACTAAAGTCTAGCGGCAAGCTAAGCGAAGTGCTTACAAACGAAGATATGAACGCTAAAGACATAATCTATAGCGGAAGCATACATCATAAGGTTAAATAAGCTAAATTTAACCTCTTTTTTCTTATTAACCTCCACTAAAATCAAAAATATAAAGACAGATTTAACCCCAAATTATATAAAATACTTAAAATCAAAATTTAAGGAGGTTGTATGAGCATAAATTTAAGTAGACTAAAAGAGCTTTTTATCGAGATTAACACTATAAATGATCATAGTTTTGGCGACGGGATGAGCCGCCTTGCTTACACCCCGCAAGATAAAGCCGCAAGAGAGCTATTTATAAAGCGCTGTAAGGAGGCCGGTCTTAACGTAAGAGTCGATGCGATAGGCAATATCTTTGCAAGGCGCGAAGGAAGCGAGCCGAATTTGCCCGCAATCGCCTTTGGATCTCACCTTGATACGGTTATAAACGGCGGAGAATTTGACGGAATTTTAGGTGTACTTGGCGGACTTGAAGTTATTCGCTCGATGAATGATGAAAATATAAAAACAAAACATCCGCTTGAACTTATCGTTTTTGAGTGCGAAGAGTCAAGCAGGTTTAACATAGCCACTCTTGGAAGTAAAGTAATGTGCGGTAAGCTGGGGTATGAGAAGCTAAAAGAGGTTAAGGACTTTAGAGGGCAAGAGATAGGAGAAATTTTTAGCGAATTCGGAATAGACGTAAAAAAAATAGACGAGGCTAAAAATTTAAATCCAAACTACAAGAGTTTTTTAGAAATTCACATCGAACAAGGACCGCTTCTTGATAACGAGAAAATTCAAATCGGAGCAGTAAGCGCCATCGCCGCTCCGCATAGATTTAGCGTGCGAGTTATCGGGCAGGCTCAGCACTCCGGAACTACCGCTATGAAATACAGAAACGACGCGCTTTGTGCGGCTGCCCAAATCATCTTAGGCGTTGAAAATATTGCAAAAAACAATGCACAAAACGGCGTTGTAGCAACTACGGGTAACTGCACCGTTAAACCCGGCGTGATGAACGTAGTGCCGGGCGAAACGACGCTTTTAATCGATCTAAGAGGGATAAATTTACAAACTCGCGAAGAGGCTTACGAGCAAATAATCTCATGCATAAACGAAATAGAAAGTAGCCGTGGAGTAAAATGCGAGATAAAACGTCTTGCCTTTGATACTCCTTGCAAGCTTGACGATAATCTTGTAAATTTGATCGCAAGTGAAGCTAAAAAGCTAAATTTAAGTTGTGAAATAATGCCAAGCGGAGCGGGACACGATGCGATGCATATGGCTGAAATTTGCCCTACGGGGATGATTTTCGTGCCTTCTCGTGCGGGAATCAGCCACAATCCTTTAGAATTTTCTAGTTGGGACGATATACAAAACGGGCTAAATCTTTTGAAAAACGTGATCTTAAAAGAAGCTCTTTAAACTGAATTTAAAAAAGCATAGTAAAATAGCGAAAAAAGAAAGGATGTATGATGCAAGTTAATACTAGCACAAGCAACTTAAACTCTTATGGTTTTAACAGCAAAGAAAATATAGAAAAATTAAGAGAAAATTTTACAAATTTAAACGCCAAAGAGCTTACAAATAGCTATTTTTTAGAGTTTCAAAGCAAAGCATTTAGCCAAACCAATATAAATTTCGATACCCAATCAGCACTTAGTCTATTTGATCCGCAAGATGTAAATTCCAAAAAATTAATGGATATATTAAATAGGATTGATTATAAATCAGTCGGCTACGACGGAAAAGATATAGCATCTTTAAATCAAGAGGAGGCTAAGGCGCTAATAAGCGAAGATGGATTTTTCGGTATCGCAAATACCGCAAATAGAATCGCTGATTTCGTTCTTAACGGCGCAGGAGATGATCTTGAGATGCTAAAAGCGGGCAGAGAAGGTGTGGTAAAAGGCTTTAAAGAGGCTGAGCGACTTTGGGGCGGAAATTTGCCTGAAATTTCGCAGCAAACTATTCAAAAATCGCTTGAAAAGATAGATGAGCGTATAGCAAAATTAGGCGGAAATATCTTAAATGTCCAAGCTTAAGCTTATTTCTTGCTCGGTTTTAACAGTATTTTTTGCGGGCTGTTTTGATATGGGAGCTAAAGTTGCGAATTTGCCCGCTCGTCAATCAAATCAACCCGTCATTAAGAAAATGCAAAGCATACGCGGCGTGATAGAAGGCGTTAGTTTTAGCGAAAGCGGCTGGTGCTACGATATAAGAAGCATCGATACGAGTAATCAAAAACTGCCAAGCGGGAAATTTTGCGCGGATAGGCATTATTTCAACACGGGCGATCTTATCTATGCTAACGTTTTTGGCGATAGGATAAAAAATATGTATCTCATAAGTTCAGGCTACGAAAATTCAAAAAAGTCTTATAAAAATTTCAACCAAAGCCCCCAAAATAGCAAGCCTAAACGTATAATAAACAAAAAACAAGTCGTAGAATTGCCTAAAAATGAAAAAATCAGTTTTGATTAGCCGTTGATTTACCGAGAGGGTTTATAATTCCATTAAGCAATCAAAGTTAGAACTCCTTTTGAGGGGGCGAGGCAAAGCTCCCTTTTCTCTTTAATTATTTTATCTATCTTTAAATTTATCTTTTTTGATTCTATTTTTAAAAATTTAAAATATGGTATAATCCAAAAATGAATTTTTATAATCACATCCAAATAAAAGGCTATAAATGCGTTTTTATAAATTATCACTTATAACATCTTTATTGTTGCTATCTAGCTTAAATGCCAATGAGCCAAGTTATGTGTTTGAAGCAAAAGGTGAGTTTGCCAAGGAATTAAAAGCTTTAGTTGAAAAATATTCAAAAGAAGAAAATGTAACTATAAATGTATATGAAAAAGCTCCTGAAAATGAAGATAGCAGTGGGTTTTTAAACATAGGAGTAAATAGTAAAAGATCATATAGCGTAGAAAAAGGACGTGAACTTTATGCTAAAAACTGTGCAAGCTGTCATGGCGAAAACGGTGAAAAAAGAGCTTATGGCGCATCAAGAAAACTAACTGAAATCAGCGCCGAAGATATAGAGGCTGCTTTTTCCGGGTATTTAAACGATCCTGAATACGGCGGAAATAAAAGAGAGATGATGAAAACAGTTGTTGCGAAAACTAACTATAAAGACTTGGGGGCTATAATAGCGTTTCTCAAAGGAAAAGACGCACTCAAATACAAAGATGATCCTGTTGAAAACAAAGATGTTTCTACCACTCCAAATCAGGGCAGCTACTTAAAATAACTCAATGGCTGCACGCAAAGCAGCCAAATTTCTTTAAAAAATACCGCTTTTATAATCAATCGGTAAACAATCAGTAACTTTTATTAAAATTTCTCCATAAAACGATTAAAATTTAAGTTATTTTAATGTTTTCTTGTGTTATGATTATCGCATATTTCAACTTTATTTAAGGAGTTCTTATGAAATTAGCTAAAATTAGCTTAGCAGCTTTAGTTGCTTTAGGCGCTTTCTCAACTGTTGCAAGTGCAACACCACTTGAAGAAGCTATTAAAAATGTAGATCTTTCAGGATTTG
>JAUNLC010000047.1:0-4307 GCA_030532465.1 Campylobacter sp.
GCGATAGCTTCGGCTTGATGGTGTGCAATGAGCGGCTCAATGATCTCGTCAAATAGTCCGCCCGCCATAATCGCGTCCAGTCTATAAAGGGTCAAATTTATACGGTGATCGCTTATACGATTTTGAGGAAAGTTGTAAGTGCGAATTCGCCCGCTTCTATCGCCTGTGCCGACTTGACTCTTGCGTTCGCTAGTCTCTTTTGCAAGTCGCTCAGCCTCTTGCATCTCATAAAGGCGCGCTTTAAGCACCTTCATGGCGGCTTCTTTATTTTTGTGCTGGCTTTTTCCGTCTTGGTTGGTTACGACAAGACCTGTTGGGATATGTGTGATACGCACGGCGCTATCGGTTGTATTTACGCTTTGTCCGCCGTGACCCGAGCTTCTCATAACATCAATTCTTAGGTCATTTGGATTTATCTCTATCTCGCTATCTTCAACTTCTGGCATGATCGCAACAGTTACTGCGGAAGTATGCACTCTGCCTTGACTCTCGGTCTCAGGCACGCGCTGAACCCTATGAGTTCCGCCTTCATACTTTAGCCTCGAATATGCACCGCTTCCTTTAACAAGCATTATGATCTCTTTAAAGCCGCCCGTATTTCCTTCACTTTGACTAACTACTTCAAATTTATAGCCGCGAAGTTCGGTGTAGCGCACATAAGCGTTAAACAGATCGCCCACAAAGAGCGCCGCTTCATCGCCGCCCGTTCCTGCACGAATTTCAAGAAAGATGTTCTTATCGTCGTTTGGATC
Source organism: Campylobacter sp. (assembly GCA_030532465.1). GTDB lineage: Bacteria > Campylobacterota > Campylobacteria > Campylobacterales > Campylobacteraceae > Campylobacter_A. Next base: position 753 of record JAUNLC010000047.1, read on the forward strand.
TTTTGGCAGAAGCAGTATCTTTATCTGCTCTTCAAGCTCGCTCTTTCTAGCATCCAAACTCTTTAACTCATCCTTGGCAAGATCGCCAAGCTCTGCATCGTCAAGCAAGAGCTTATTTTCGTCGATATCAGCTAAAATTTGCAAATACTCTTTAGAGGCGGCTGCGATACTCTCTAGGCTGGATTGCTCTTTGGAGAGTTTGGTCATATTTGCGATGTCTTGAGTGATGGTTGGATCGCTTAAAAGACGAGAGAGTTCGTCATAGCGATCCAAAAACGGTTGGAGTTTGTCGGCTAACATTTAAATTTTAGTTATTAAGCGGCTGTGTTTAGAGTATTTACCAGCTTCGCCAAGCGTCCTACGCGGCGTGAAGCTGTTTGTTTTTTCAAAAATCCTTTGCTTACAAAGCTGTGTAAGCTCTTATTGGCCTCTTTAAATGCATTTAATGCAGCTTCTTTATCGCCCGCTTCAACAGCTACGCGCACGGCTTTTGTGATGTTTTTAAGTCTTGTGCGGTAAAATCTGTTTCTCTCGGTTCTTTTTATAGTCTGTCTGGCTCTTTTTTCAGCAGATTTATGGTTTGCCATAATATACCTTTTTCATAATTTTAGTCCGTGATTATATAAAATTTAGTTTTAAATAGCGCTTAATTTAAGTGAAATTTAAAACAGCCGAAATTTGCGAATTTAAATTTGTTAAATTTTGATAGAATACGAAAAATCTATCAAAAAGATAATAAAACAGCCTTTAAATTACAAGGAAAGATATGAAACTATTCGGCACTGACGGCGTTCGTGGCAAAGCGGGCGAAAAACTATCGGCTCAAACCTCAATGAGACTTGCTATGGCGGCGGGAATTTATTTTCGTAAATTTGCGCAAGTTACAAATACTATTTTGCTTGGAAAAGATACGCGCAGAAGCGGATATATGATAGAAACGGCGATAGTTGCGGGACTTACCGCGGTCGGTTATAACGTGCGTCAAATCGGTCCTATGCCAACGCCTGCGATCGCGTTTTTAACCGAAGATATGCGCTGCGATGCGGGTATAATGATAAGCGCAAGCCACAATCCATACTACGATAACGGCATCAAATTTTTCGATAAACACGGCAACAAACTAACCGAAGAAGCCGAAGCAGAGATAGAAAAAATCTATTTTGACGATGAACTAATCGCACAAAGCCAAAGATATATGCTTGAAATCGGCGCTTCAAAGAGGATCGACGATGTTATCGGTCGCTACATCGTTCATATCAAAAATTCCTTCCCGAAATCCTTAACGCTTCACGGGCTAAGAGTCGTTTTAGACGTAGCAAACGGTGCGGCTTACAGAGTGGCGCCGACTATATTTAACGAGCTTGGAGCGGAGACTATCGTCATAAACGATGAGCCAAACGGAAGCAATATAAATTTAAACTGCGGCGCGTTATATCCGCAAAATTTGGCAAGCGAAGTAGTGCGTTTAAGAGCCGATATCGGACTTGCATTTGACGGAGATGCCGACAGGCTGGTAATCGTAGATGAAAAAGGCGAGGTTGCAAACGGAGACGCTCTTCTTGGCGTGCTTGCGATGTATCTTCATGAAAATAAGGCCTTAAAAGGCGCAGCGGTAGTAGCTACGGTTATGAGTAACGCCGCGCTTGAAGACTATCTGGCAAAGCATAAGATCAAGCTGCTTCGCGCAAATGTGGGCGATAAATACGTGCTTGAGATGATGCAAGAAAAAGGTGTAAATTTCGGCGGCGAGCAAAGCGGACATATAATATTTTCCGATTATGCCAAAACGGGCGATGCGCTTGTAGCAGCCATGCAATTTATCGCTTGCATGCTAACTAAAGACAAAAAAGCAAGCGAAGTTTTAAACGAGATCAAACCTTACCCTCAAATTTTACTAAATTTAAAGATTACCGATAAAAAGCCGCTTGAGAGCATAAAAGGACTTAAAGAGCTTGAAGAAAGCCTTAAAAAAGACGGCATTAGGCCTTTATTTCGCTACTCGGGAACCGAAAATTTAATCCGCCTTTTACTTGAAGGAAAGTGTCCCGAAAAGGTGCAAAAACGAATGGACGAGGTTGAAAAATTCTTTACAAAAGCCTTGAATGCGTAAAACTTTAATCAAATTTTTTATCGCGTTTTTCGTAGTTTTTATAGCCGATCAACTTGTAAAGCAAATTTTCTTAAACGGCTTTTCTTGGCGTGGCGAATACTTCTCTTTAGTGCTTGCTTTTAACAAAGGTGTTGCGTTTTCCATGCTTGCAGGTCTTGGAGAGTGGCTTAAATTTATCCAAGTAGCGCTTATCGCATCGGTTTTTGGCTATCTTCTTTGGCAAAAAGAACTTTTACAAGATCACGCCATAGCCATTGGAATTTTGCTTGGAGCGGGAAGCTCAAACATCCTTGATCGTTTCATTCACGGCGGGGTTGTGGACTATGTGTATTGGCACAAATGGTTTGAATTTGCTATTTTTAACCTTGCAGATGTTATGATTGATGTTGCGGTTTGTATTATCTTGTGGCAGAGTTTTACAAAACACAAAGAGAGTGCGAAGTAATCGGTGCAAATATACAAAAAAGCTTTTCTTAAATTTTATAAATTTGATGCAAAATCGCTTGAATTTATAAAATTTAAAGGCGAAATTTGGCGAATTTGAGTTAAATTTAACGTCAAAACAAGCTTTAGAAGGAATTTGAAAATGGGAAATAACGTTTACATCGCTTACGCGCTTTGGCTGTTTTGCGGCTGGTTTGGCGCGCACCGCATATATCTTGGCAAATTTATCAGCGGATTTTTTATGATGACGCTGTTTTTTATGGGCTCGATGACATACTGGATACTGATCGGCTGGCTGTTTTGGGCGATTTGGGGTGTCTGGTGGCTGTTTGATATCTATCTTACGGGCATCTATGTAGAAAAAAATTTGCAAAAAGAGGAGCTTAAGCACGAACTTAAAAAGCAAGATTTAGAGGCTCAGCTTAAGCGTCTTTATGAGCTTTACGAAGAGGGTAGGATAAGTAAAGCCGAATTTGAAGCTAGAAAAGAAATTTTATTTAGATAAAAAGGAGAGTTAATGGCCGAATACTATAACTTAATCAAGTATTTTCACTATTTGGCGTTTATATCGTGGATGGCGGTGCTGTTTTACCAACCAAGACTTTACGTCTATCACGCCGAGCATATGGATAAGCCCGACTTCGTAAAGGTTGTCGAGGTGCAAGAGTATAAGATGTATCACTATGTGGGCTGGGTTTCTATCATCGGCACGTTTTTAACGGGAATTTTGATACTTGTGGCAATCCCTGATCTACTTAAGAGCGGATATGTGCATGTGAAGCTAACCGTCGTGGTACTGCTTGCGATATACCATCTTGATCTTGGCAGATATATGAAACTGCTTCGCGAAAAACGCTGTAACAAATCAGGAATGTTCTTTCGCGCATACAACGAAGTTCCGACTATCGCCATGGTCATCATCATCTGGATGATGGTCTATAAACCGTTTTAAAATTTAGCGTCTTAGGGCGCTAAATTTATCTTTTTTGTTATCGCCGTTT
>JAUNLC010000047.1:4407-9207 GCA_030532465.1 Campylobacter sp.
ATCGGAGCTATTATTTGAGTCTCTTGGCTAAGTTTTGAAAATTTGGTGAGATTTCTTTGATAGTTTTAATCGCCGCATCGTCTAAAATTTTATGTCCCGAGCTATTTTTTATCTTGATATCTTTTATCTGTCCGTGTGAAGTAAGCGTGAATTGCACTACAACTTTTCCGCTAATTCCAAGTTCTAAAGCCTCGTTTGGATAAGTGGCGTACCTTGAAATAATACTTGCGATACTATAATCGCTATCATCGATATCGCCGCTTAAAAATTCGCCGTTTTGGCTGAAAAAAGCAGTCGCTTTTCTTTTTTGCGCCTTTATGTCGCCACTGCTTAAAAAGCTGATTTTGGTAAATTTCACAGGCACTAAAATCTTGCCGTTTCTATCGGTAACACCCCCAGTTTAATTCATCCAGCGCGATTAAGACAAGCCCGCTCTTATGCAAAAAGACATGTTTGTAAATCGCAGGGATTATAAACTCGCCATTTTTATCAATCAGCCCGTGCTTGCAAATCTTATCGCAACCAACAACAACTACGGCGACCTCATCGCTAAATTCATAAGCCAAATCATATCTAGGCGAGATAATCTCAAAGCCGTTTTTATCGGCGTAGCCGAATTTTCCGCCTGACTCAAATGGCGAAATTTCAGCAGCCATAACAAAAGCGGCTAAAATCAAAAACGCAAAGCAAGCTTTAAATTTCATCTGTCAATGCGCTTTACTATGCCCCATTTACCGTCTTTTTGGGCTGCAAAAATATCCGCTTGTATGTGATATGCCATATCATAAATTATCGGTAAAACTATATTGTTATTTTTATCTATAAAGCCCTGCTTACCCTCTTTTTTAACCCAAGCGACACCCTCTTTAAAATTTGTTATAGCATCATATTCAAGCGGGATGATAACCTTGCCGTTTTTATCGATAAGGCCGTATTTGCCGCGTTTTGCGACTACGGCTAAGCCGTCCATAAAGATATCCGCATCATCAAATTCAAGATCAATCACAAATTTCCCGCCCATATCTACAAAGCCGAATTTACGGCTTGCAACAACACCGTTTGGATGCCTTTTATATTTTTCAACCATGACAAGATCGGCACCTGATATCGTTAGGTGATCAAATTTGATAGGCACAACCTCTTTGCCATTAACATCGATCACACCCCATTTTTCGCCTTTGCTAACTTCGGCAAAGCCGTTTTTAAAATCAGCGGCATTATCATAAATTTTATCTATCACAAGCTTGCCGGTCTTGTCCATATAACCTTGTTTATGAAAGCCGACCCGCGAAAGTCCGTCATGAAAAGCTGCCGTTAGATAATCGCCCTCTAAAACGACATTTAAATTTTTATCTAAAAATTTCGCTACGCCCTCGCCTCGCTTGCGAGCTATGAAAAGTCCGCTTTTATCGGTAACGATATGCTCTTCATACTCTACGGGTAGCACGAGCTTGCCGCTAGAGTCTATAAGTCCCGCCTTTCTATCCTTATACTCAAGCACTTTGGCAAAATTTTTATCTATCCAATGAGCCTCATCGTAGATTATAGGTGTTACGACTTTGCCTGCTTTACTTATAAAGCCGTATTTGCCGTCTTTTGAAACTTTTGCGATGCCGTTATTAAACAAAAAAGCGTCGCTATTCTTTGGCGTAAAACGCGGCTCATACTCCATAGGCACGACTATTTTGCCGCTTTTATCGATAAAGCCCTGCTTGGCGCTTTTGCCTTCTATCTTCACCACGATAGCAAGACCCTCTTTAAATCGCGAAAGATAGTCATAAGCAAAAGGCAAAATTTCATTGCCGCTTATATCTATAACTCCGTATTTGCCGTCTTTTTTAGCACTTATAAGCCCTTCTTCGGAAAAAGAGATATCCTCATAGATAAAAGGCAGGATTATATTTTGCTTCTCACCCGCCTGCAAAGCAAGCCCTAAACTAGCGATAGTAGCCATGATAATCTTTTTTATACCCATTAGCGCTCCGTTTCAAAGTCAGCTTTCACACTTTGCTATAAGCTCGTCAAGTTCGCCGCGAGAAAGTCCTTTTACCAAGATATAGTTCGCATCCAAAAACTCGAATTTATCCTTAGGCAAATTTGCTATAAAATCGGCATAATCGATATTTCCGATCACCTTATAAGCGTCAAAATCATCCTCATCGCCCTCAATCGCCACAAAAGAGATCATCCAACTTTGCACATCCTGATTTTTTATCTCAAGGTTTATATCCTCAACCATCGGCTCATAAGGCAAGATAGTATCGACATCTTGCGTAAGCGCGTAGCTGCCGATCACACTGCCGTCTTTATTTTTGTAAAATTTCTGATTGGCGCTATAAGCATCGACGTATTGCGTGAGTTTTACAAGTTCGTCAAATTCCTCCATAGCATCGCTACTAGATAAAATTTCATCCACTATCTTTTCGCTTACGGCTATGGGTCTATAAACGCCTTGCATATACATCACACCGCGGTTTTTTATCGCTTTTAAACCACCTGTAACGTCACGCTCGTAATCAAAATTTTCTATCTCATCGGCGCTAAATTTCTCATCTTCTTCGCTTATGATCTCGCTTCCCATTCGCAGGGATAAATTTTTCATATATTCAAGCGCGATTTGCCAGTCGGACTTCGTGCTTGGCGTTAAGATCCTTATCTCGTAGTTTTTAGTCTCATTATCATACGAGAGCTCAAACCCGCGCCCGCTTAGTCCTTCAACACCAAAAAGCAAGCAAGTATATTCGCTTAGCTTTGAAGAGTAAAAGTCCTCCACGTCAAAATCCTTAGCGCTCTCATCAAAGCTAAATTGCGTGATATTAGGCGAGATGTTAAACGCCTCCTCAACACTTAAAACATCGGCATAAGAGAGAAATTTTTTCTTGTTTTTAACTCTAAACGTAATACTCATAGAACGCTCCTTTAGTTTATATTAAAAAACCTGCAAATTTGCACCTAAATTTTATTATTAGCCTTATTAACCGCTGCATTTACCGCTTCGATGACGGCTGATCTAAAGCCATTTTCTTCAAGCACTCTAAGCGCCTCTATCGTAGTTCCCAAAGGCGAGCAGACCTCGTCTTTTAACTGCGCCGGATGTTTGCCGCTTTTTAGCACCATATCGGCACTTCCCGCCACACTTGCCGCAACTATCTCATAAGCCTTGGCGCGAGGAATTCCGTTTAGCACGCCCGCATCGGCCAAAGCCTCTATAAATACAAAAACATATGCGGGCAAGCTTCCTGCGATACCCACAAATGCACCCATCAAAGCCTCGTCTATCTCGTGCGCCGTGCCAAAGCAAGCCAAAAACCTCATCACAAGCTCTTTTTCTTTTGCGCTTAAATTCTCGCTAAAACTAACCGCCGTTACTCCCTCGCCGATCGCCGCAGGGGTATTTGGCATAGTTCGCACTACTTTTTTGTTTTCACCGATTATACCGGCGATCTCTTCCATACTAAAATTTGGCGCAATAGTTAAAACGATCTGATCTTTTATATCTTTTTTTATCAAATTTAAGAGATTTTCATAGCCGTTTGGTTTGATCGCAAGCACGATGATATCGGATTTTTGCACGACTTCGCGCTCGTTATTTAAAGGAGTGATACCGAATTTAAACTTTAAATTTTCATTCTTACTTCTATCATATACAAAAACTTCTCCAAGATCGGCAAATTTCGACCTTGCAATCGCCGCGATCATCGCACTTCCCATATTTCCCGCACCGATAAATCCTATTTTCATATTTTCTCCTTATTTATCATCAAATTTAGCTCCTTAATGATATCTAAAATATCTCTTATTTGCGTTTGAAGCTTATGAGCCCTCTTTATGCTTGCTGATTTGCCAAATACAAAGGCTTTAAATTTATCGCAAGAGTCGTTTAAAAATAGATAAAATTTATTGTCTGCAAAAGCCGCGCCTAGACTAGATCTATCGTTTAAATTTTGTATCAAAACAGATAAACTTTTCATAAAAGAGTATGTTAATAAATTTCTCGCTTGCGTTTCACCGTCCGTAAATACGCAAAGCTCATCTGCAAAATCGGTATTGTCCACAGGTCTTTTATCGCTAAAGCGCTCGGCTCCAAGCTCGCGACTAACTATTATAATTTGATTTTTAAACTCCTTATTAAGCTCGCAAATCAAAACGCTACCGCTAAAATCATCACTTGAAAATCTTTCATAAATCTTCGCGGCAATTGATAAAGTAAAAGACAAAATATCTTCTGCACACAAATACGAATAATTAAGATTTTTAGCCTCGCTAAAATAAAATTTTATCCCGTATAATTCGCCGCTTATCTGATCTTCTCCTTTGACATTAGTACACCTAAAAATTCCAGCTTTTTTAAATTCGCTTTGCTTAACCCCTTCCCAATGTTCATATTTTAAATTTGGCTCAAGCTCGGCGATTGCGGTCTTTACAAAAGTATTTTTATAAAAAAGCAGATAGTCGTTTTCACTATTTAACAGCACATACAAAAAGTATAAACAACCCACAATAAAGGCAATGCCGCCAATCGCACCGACGATAATCTTCGCAATTGTCGTATCCGCAAAAGACCACACAAAAAATATCAAACATACAAACAAAGCAAATAATACCGATATTTTTATGACGGCTTTTTGATATTGAATTTGCTTTTGCCTCGTAAGTAAAACGGCTTGATTTAAATTCATCTCTATCCTTAAATTTAAACAACCAAAAAAATCAGAGTAAACACAAAGCAAGCAATCGCAAATTTTCAAAGGCAAAATTTGATTTTAAGCGCAGTCTAGAGACGTAGTCTGCCAAGCCTTA
>JAUNLC010000047.1:9307-10872 GCA_030532465.1 Campylobacter sp.
CAAAGGCAAAATTTGATTTTAAGCGCAGTCTAGAGACGTAGTCTGCCAAGCCTTATCAGCGAATTTGCCCCGTACCTCTGATGATATATTTTCCCGTCGTAAGCTCTCTAACTCCCATTGGTCCGCGCGCGTGTAGCTTTTGAGTGGAAATTCCTATCTCTCCGCCAAATCCAAACTCTCCTCCGTCGCTAAAACGAGTCGAAGCGTTTAGATACACCGCAGCCGAATCGATATGGTTTAAAAACTTCTCGGCATTAGCCAAATTTTGCGTCAAAATCGCGTCAGAATGCTTAGTCGAATGCTCGTTTATATGTCTTATCGCTTCGTTTGTATCTCGCACCGATTTTACCGCTAAAATGAGGTCTAAAAACTCCTCGCCGAAATCCTCTTTTTTAGCAAGGCAAACATTATCAAACCCGCCGAAATTTTCATATAAGCTCTTATCAAGCCTAAGCTCCACGTTATCAAGCTTGGCGATAAGAGTAGGCAAAATTTCATCGGCTATCTTCTCGTGTAAAAGCAGGCATTCAACGCTATTGCAAGTGCTTGGACGCTGAGTTTTGGCGTTTTTTATGATCTCTATCGCCTCGCTTAAATTTGCGCTCTCATCGACATAGATATGACACACTCCCGCACCCGTTTCGATGATAGGTATGGTCGCATTTTGCCTGATAAATTCTTTTAAATTTTTACCTCCGCGCGGGATTAAAACATCGATAAATTCGCTCATCTTTATCATCCGGTTTACGGCTTCGCGCTCAGGCGATTCAACCAGCTGCACAGCTCCTTTTGGCAAGCCGAATTTCGCGCCCGCTTCATTAAATAAATTTACAAGAAATTTGTTTGAATTTATCGCATTTGCAGAGCCTCGCAAGATGATAGCGTTTGAAGATTTTAGCGCCAAAGCGGCCGCATCGATAGTCACATTTGGACGAGATTCGTAGATGATGCCAAGCACGCCAAGAGGCACGCGAATTTTGGTTATCTGCATACCGTTTTTATGCCGCCAACCCTCAAGCACTTCGCCCACCACTTCACTGAAATTTGCCACCTCAAGCACCCCTTGCGCCATCGCTTTTATCCTAGTATCTGTTAGCTCAAGGCGGTCAAGAAGCGCCGCGCTTAAGCCTGATTTTTGAGCGTTTTCAAGATCAATTAAATTTGCCGCTTTTATCTGCTCTTTGCGAGTTAAAATTTCGCTTGCAACCGCTTTTAAAATTTCATTTTTAGAGCTCGCGCTTAGGTTTAAAAGCTCGCCGCAAGCAGCCTTTGCTCTTTTGCAAATTTCTAAAATTTCAGCCATTTTTACTACCTCTTAATTTTTGAAAAATTATATCAAAACAACTCTAAATTCCCCTTTTGAAAACTTCAAATTTTAAGCTCTCAAATACTAAAATCCCAAAAAGGATTTACGATGAAATTTAAATTTATACTGCCATCTCTGACTATATTTGTCGTCATTATTCTCATCTTTGGATTTTTTGCTTCATCAAATTCATCTAGTGGTAATTTCACCATAACCCAAGACACTAAGATAGATCCAAACTCCAAGCTAGCTAAATATG
>JAUNLC010000007.1:0-2069 GCA_030532465.1 Campylobacter sp.
TTAAATTTATAAACTCCGTTTTTTACTCGTTCGAAAATTTTTCTATTTTCAAGAAGTTTGATCGTCTCTATGACTGTTGGTTTGCTTGAGTTTGTAGCTTTGCAAATTTCTGCTATCGTAAAATTTATGAGCCCGTTTTCGTCTAAATTTCGGATGAAAAACTCAATTATCTCAAATTTTTTCTCACCCAATAAAATGCCGAAAATTTCTTTTTCAAACTCGTTCAAAATTTACCCCAAATCGCATATATCCAAAGTGCGGCACAAAGAGTGTTGCATATCATTACAGCCGTGCTTCCCGCGTCTTTTGCTGCCCCTGCGAGCGGATGAATGTCAGGGCTTGCAAGATCGACTATGCGCTCGATGCTTGAGTTTATGCACTCGCAAACCAGCACTAAAACCATGCTAAAGATCAAAAATATATTTAAAACCGCACCGAAATTCCAGAAGAAAAGCGAGATAAAAGCGGGTGCAAATATGTAAATTTCAAGCCTAAAGCTACTTTCGTTTTTAAAAATTTCCTTTAGCCCCTTAAGCGCATAACTCCAATTTTTAAAGAATTTGTATTTTGGCTGATTTCTCAAATTTAACCTTAAAATTTTTATTTATTATATCAAAACAGGCCCTTAAATTTAGATTTGGCGCGTATAATTAGATCTAAAAAAGGACTAAATTTGAAACTGATTAGTTGGAATGTAAATGGTCTTCGCGCGGTTGCCGCCAAGGACGGATTTAATTGGCTTAATGAGCATAGACCCGATTTTTTAGGACTTCAAGAGATTAAGGTAAAAGAATCCGATGTTCCAAGCGAAATTTATAAGCTTGGCTTTAACGAGGTAAATTTAAACTCCGCTCAGCGTGCAGGGTATTCAGGGGTTATGAGCCTTAGTAAATTTGCAACCACCGCTTTAAAATCGCAGTTTTTTAACGATGATGAGGGGCGGGTTTTGGAGCATAGATTCGGCAATATCGTGCTTTTTAACATCTACTTTCCAAACGGGCAAAAGGATGACGAGAGGCTAAATTATAAGATGGATTTTTACGCGAAATTTTTGGACTATTGCGACGAGCTCGTGCGTGAGGGCAAGGACGTGATATTTTGCGGGGATGTAAATACGGCTCACCGCGAAATAGACCTTAAAAATCCAAAGGCGAATTCCAAGACTTCGGGCTTTTTGCCGATTGAGCGAGCGTGGATAGATGAGGTTATATCGCATGGATTTATCGATACGTTTCGCGAAATTCACGGCGACATCAAAGATGCGTATTCGTGGTGGAGTTACCGCTTTAACGCGCGGGCTAAGAATGTTGGTTGGAGGATTGATTACTTCTTTATCTCTCAAAGTCTTAAAAACAGGCTTAAAGACGCCTTTATCTTAACCGATATCGCAGGAAGCGATCACTGTCCTGTCGGTATCGAGATAGAAATTTAAGCCGCTAAAACAAAAAGCGAAAAATTTAGAAGGGCTCGTCAAATTTCTACTTAGGGGTCTAGTTACTAGGCAGGCGATGGATTTTAGTCGGCTCTCATGTGGGCGAGGATGGGAGGAGTAATCCGTTTTTAATGTTTAATGATGTCGCGCCTAAGGTTTTTGAGCTAAATTTTGCTACTCCTATGGGTGTTGGCGAATATCTACATAAGGGCTTTAAAACGGTTACTATATCGTAAAGGCTGAGCGTAGAGACTTTGCCGACGACGACGCTATAAAAAAGAGTGATGTGTAGCGGATGACGCTAGGAGGGTATATAATCCGTTAGCAGTTTCACTCTAAAGAGCTTAGCACGCACGGCGGAGTCTTTGAGCTAGCGCAGTTAAGGGTAAATTTAGCAAACAACGCAGACCGCATAACAGGCTAGTAGCGAGGAAATTTGACGGCATAAAGGAAAGCTGCCGAGATTTTTACGCAGATTAACATTTTAGACCTTGCTATAAATCCAAATAACGAGGCGAGGCTTAACATTCAATCAAATCACAATCTGTCTTTAGCGAAGAAGCAGGGTTTAACGCTAAATAGAGCGCGCAAAAAGCAGCTTTTGTAAGCTTTTAGTTTGAAAGCGGTGAGATTATTT
>JAUNLC010000007.1:2169-8949 GCA_030532465.1 Campylobacter sp.
CCCAACGCTATAAGTATAACTCCGCCTAAGATTAGCGCTTTTTTCTCTAAAAACAGCCCCATAAATTTGCCTATATAGCAAGCTATGATGCACATTACAAAACAGACCACGCCTATGGTAAGACAGGCATAAGCTATCCTCGTATCTTCAAAGCTAAGCATTACTCCAACCGCCAAGGCGTCGATACTGGTAGCTATCGCGCCAAACATCAGTGTTTTTAATCCAAGCTCGTTTAGACAAGACTCGCTGCTTTGCTCTCTTGCTTCCATTATCATCTTAACGCCTAAAAATCCAAGTATGCCAAATGCTATGAAGTGATCGACGGAAGCTATGAAATTTACAAAAGCAAGCCCCAAAAGATATCCCAAAAACGGCATCAGAGCTTGGAAAAATCCAAATACAAACGACACCTTAAAGATATCAGAAAGGTTTAGAGTTCGGCACTTTGCGCCGTTTGCGATACTAAGGGCGACGCTATCCATCGCAAGAGCAAATGCCAAAAGCAGAAGTTCCATCAATTCTCCTGAAAAAGAGTAATTTTACCTTAAAGCTCATTTGCAAATAATTAAAATTCCTTAAATTGCAGACAATTAAGTTTGCGGCAAGCGGCGGCTAAAATTTAAATTTCAAGTAGCAAAAAGGCAAAATTTAATATCATTGTATTTTGTTTTTGGTGCCGATTTTAGGCTTGCAAAGTTAAAATTTAAAGGATAGAGATATGAAAAAAAGTTTAGTTTTGGCATTGTTTTTTGCCTTAGGCGCTTTAGGCGCCGATTGGGGCAAGATGATGCAAGACGGTCTAAAAGCGGTAAATCAAGCCTCTGCAAAGAGCGATTATAAAAGCATGGTTAGCTCCGCTCTTGAATACGCGGTTAAAGAGCTTTCAAACGACGGATTTATCAAAAACGCTACGGCTAAAATTCCGCTTCCCGCAAGCTTGCAAACGGCTGCAAATTTGGCAAAAAAAGTAGGAGGCGACAAGTGGGCAAATGATCTAGTCGTATCCATAAACAAAGCCGCAAGCAGCGCAGTTCCGGGAGCCGCCGATGTCTTTTCAAAGACCATAAAAAACATGAGCGAAACTGATGTAAAAAAGATCATGAGCGGCGGAAACGATAGCTTTACTAAATTTTTGCAAGAAAACTCAAGCAAGGAACTTGAGAAAGTATTTAAGCCGATAATAGAAAAAATGATGAGTCAAAACAGCTTTGCGACAGCCTACAACGGGCTAAATTCTTTTGTCAAAAACTCGCTTGGCAATTCCCAAAGCATGAAGTCGGTTAAGTCTGTAGCTTCAAGCCTTGGCATGGGCGAATACGTGACAAACGAAGGCGAGGATCTAAACGGCTACATCACGAGAAAGACGCTAGATGGGCTTTTTAAAGTGATGAGCGAGAATGAAAAATCACTCAGGAGCAACCCGGTAGATTACGGCAAAAAGGCGATTGAAGGACTATTTAAGTAAGTTTTAGATGAAAAAAAAGTTAAAGGAATTTGGCGCCGATCTTGCTCTTGTAAGCGTTGCTATAGTCTGGGGCGTAACCTTTTTGCCTATGGCGGAGTCGCTTAAGACAAACGGCGTATTTGTCATTTTATTTTGGAGATTTTTGATATCGGCTGTTTTGATGTCGCTGATCTCTTTAAAATTCGTAAAAAAGATCGATCGCAACTCCGTTAAATTCGGAGTTGTTTTAGGGGTGTTTTTGTTTGGAGGATTTGTGCTTCAAACCTTCGCTCTAAAATACGCCTTTAGCTCAACCGTTGCCTTTATAACGGGGCTAAACGTGGTTTTTGTCCCTTTTATAGTCTTTTTGTTTTTTAGACAAAGGGTCTATATCTACTCCTTTATCGGTGCGTTTTTATCGGCAGGCGGGCTTTATCTGCTAAGCGATAGTGAGCTTGGCTTTGGCAAGGGTGAAATTTTATCTGTCCTTTGCGCCGCGGTGTATTCTTTGCATATCATCTTTACGGGCGTTTTTGTGCGAAAGTGCGAGCTTTACGTTATGGTTTGCACTCAGTTTTTCGTAGTAACGCTGCTTTGCATGTTTGCCGCGATTATCTTTGAAACTCATACCTTCTTGCCTGTGCTTGATGCCGCCTTTTTAAAAGCCGTTATCATAACCTCGGTTTTTGGCACCGTCTTTGCCTTTTTTGTGCAATCAGCCATGCAGCGCTACACTACGCCTATGAAAACGGCTCTTATCTTTACATTTGAGCCGGTGAGTGCGGGGCTCTTTGGATATTTTGTAGGCGGAGAAATTTTAAGCTCGCTTCAAATTTTTGGAGCCTGCTTGATACTGTTTGGGATAATCATAAGCGAGGTTGGAAGCTATTATAAGAGCCAAAAGGCTTAGCGCTTTTTAATAGCCGCAAATATAAAAAAGCAGACGGAAGCTATAAGGATAATACTTGCCCCGCTTGTCAAATTCGCTTCAAAACTAAGCCAAAGCCCCGATATGCAAAAGATAGCCGAGATGAGAGTAGCGTTTAGCATCATCGCGCCAAGGCGTTTTGAGAAATTTTGCGCGATATATGGAGGTATGGTAAGCAGAGCGATAACTAGGATTAGCCCCACCGCTCGTATCGTCATCACCACGCTTAAAGCCGTCATACAGACTAAAACATAGTATAAAAGCGTGGTTTTTACGCCGCGAAGTTTGGCGAATTCCGCATCAAAGCTAAGAGCTTCAAACTGCCTGTAAAGTAGGCTAAAGATAAGCAATATCGCGCAATCAACCGCCGCCATAAAGGCTAAATCGCTATCAGGCACGGTTAAAATTGAGCCAAAAAGATAGCTCATAAGATCGACGTTATATCCAGGAGTAAGATCGATAAGTATGATACCAAACGCCATACCAAACGCCCAAAGCGCACCGATAACGGAGTCTGTTTTACTTTTATCTTTAAGTGTGATGGCTGCGATTAAAACGGCTAAAAATAGGGCAAATCCGCTAGCACCCAAAAGCGGCTCAAGCGAAAAGTAAAACGCCAGCCCAAGTCCGCCGTAAGCTCCGTGCGCTATGCCGCCGGCGATAAATACCATGCGATTTATAACTACAAGCGAGCCGATAACTCCGCAAGCGATACTCACTAAAAGCCCAGCCATAAGGGCGTTTTGCATAAATTCCAAATTTAGAGCCTCTAGCATTTTTGACCTTTAGTTAAACTATCGCATCCGCACTCCTTAAGCGCGATTTCCACGTCGCAAAAATGGTTGTGCTCTCTTGCCAAATGCCTTATGAATTCTTGCTTTGCGATATCAGGCGCGATATCGTGCATGTGAATTTTGTGATTTACGTAGGCAACTTTCGTAGCAAAGCTAAGCGCGATGTTTACGTCATGGCTTATCAAAATCACCCCTATACCGCTTGCATTTATACCGCTAAGCAAAGAGTAAATCGCCGCTTGCCCTTTGGTATCGATACTTGCCGTAGGCTCGTCAAGCATCAAAATTTTAGCCTGCGCGCAAAGAGCTCTGGCGATATAGACCCTTTGTCTTTGACCGCCCGAAAGCTCGCCTATGCGGCAGTTTGCAAACTCGCTCATACCCACTTTTTCAAGAGCTTTCATCGCTTCTTGCTTATCCTCTTTGGTGTAAAAACCGAAAATTTTTCTATCTATGCGCCCCATAAGCACGGTTTCTAAGACACGCATCGGAAAATTTGAATTTATAAAGATATTTTGCGGAACGTAGCCTACCAACTTGCTAACTTCGCTAGGGCTTTTGTCAAATATCCTTATCTCTCCTTTTTTTGGCTTAAGAAGCCCGAGCATTAGCTTAAGCAGGGTTGATTTACCTCCGCCGTTTGGACCGATGATGGCAAGAAAATCCTTGATATCGTAGCTTAAATTTATATCTTCAAATATCAAATTTTCATCATATCCAAAGGATAAATTTGAAATCTCAATCGCACTCATAAAACCGAAATCCTATCCGAGATAAAAAGCATGAAAGCTCCTAAACAAAACATCACTAAAAGAGCCAAAAATTCGCAATAAATTTTGATATTTCCGTATCTTGAGAGAGTATTTACTTTTGAGCCAAATACGGCCGCGATAAATATAACCAAACTCATGCCAAGAGCCATAAAAAGACCGCTTAAAACCCCGACAAGCCAGCTGTTTAAACTAAACGCCAAGATAAAAACTATGATAGTGCCAGGGCACGGAACAAGCGAAGCGGCAAGGGCTACGAACCATTCATTAAGGCTTTTTGGCTCTTTTTTGGCCGCCTTGCATACGTTGCAGCCGCAGTCTGATTTGTGAGCGCTAAATTTATAGTTATGAGCCTTTGGTTTTAGGCTTTGTGTCTTTGAAAATAGCATATAAGCCGATATCGCCATGATGATAAGGGCTGAAATTTTAGTCGTTAAATTTGCAGCCGAATTTGCAACATGAGCCGCAAAGCTTTCAAGCAAACTCATAGTAATCCAAACCAAAGCGAGCGCTCCGATAACGTGCAAAACGCCTATCTTAAGCGAAAATACAAAGGCTTTAAAGTAGCTGCCTCCGCTTGCGGCAAAATAAGATGTCGTAAGAAGCTTGCCGTGCCCCGGACCTGCGGCGTGTAAAAAGCCGTAGATGAAGCTAAAAAGCATGATAAGAGCAAATTTCGAGGCCTCAAAACTATGCGAATTTGCTTTGATGAGCGATTTTAATCTATCCAAAAAGCTAACGGTCGTGCGCGCAAGAGAGTTAAATTTCGCCTCGTCAATCGCATCAATCTCTTCTAAATTTTGACTTTTGATTAGGGATTTAAGTTCGGGCTTATCCTCGTTTAGCATCTTAGGCTCATCTTGGCTCATTTGAAAAAATACGGTATTTAAATTCGTATTTGGCACCATAAACATCTCTTCGCTGATCCTAAAAGGCTCGTTGTTGGAAATTTTAAAGTTAAAAAAGCCTTCGTGATCGATTATCTCAAAAACCACCACTCTATTAGGCAAAATATCCAGATTAAGCTCTAGTACGTATTCAAATTTCAGCCTGCCCTCATCGATAAAAACGCGCTGGCTTTTGGTTTTGACAAATAAATTCTCATCCGCTTTTTCGCCGTCATAAAAGCTTACGTTTGTAAGATAACCCCTTGGCACGATGTAATCAAGCAGGGATTTTTGAACGTTCCAAGCCTCTTTTTCATTTAGCTTCTTATCGGCGTCTTCGTCATATCCTTGCATAGTAAGCTCGGTAAAATTTTCAGAAAACGTCCAAGTTATCGTAGCGGTTTTTAACTTGTCCGCCCATGCGTCAAATTTTATCTCCGTATGCGCAGTGGGCGTATATAAAGAGCAAAGCGCGCAGGAGTAAGCGATGGACGCAAAAAGAGTTAAAAAGGCTAATATGCGTCCAAATTTCATCTTTTACAGACTCTTTGCAAAAATTTCCGCCGTCTTTTTAAGCTCGGCCTCCCAATCAAGCGCCAGCTGATCTATCTCAACCACCTTAGCTCCCGTCTCTTTCGCTATTAAATTCGCCGATTTTTTGAAAAATTGCGGAGCTACGAATATAACCTTTACGCCGTGCTCTTTTGCCTCTTTGATGATCTCTTTAAGCTGGGCGGGTTTTGGTTCTTTGCCTTCGATTTCGATTGAAATTTGTTTTAAATCGTAGCGTTTCGCAAAATATCCCCAAGATGGGTGATATACGATAAATTCGCGATTTTTAACTCCGTTTAATCTCTCTTTGATGAAGTTATCAAGCGTGTCAAGTTTGGCTATAAATTTCTCGTAATTTGCGAAGTAGAGCTCTTTATGCTCCGGAAAAACCCTAACAAGCCCGTTTAAGATGTTTTTAGCCTGCGTTTTTACCAAGATCGGATCAAGCCAGATATGCGGATCAAGTCCTTCGTGGCTGTGACAATGAACCTCTCCGTTGTGCTCATGGCAATGCTGTTTTTTCTCTTTGTGCTCATGCTCGCCGTGCTCATGTTCGTCCATCGCGACTCTATCGACGCCTTTTTGGGTAAATATAAATTTAAGTTTCGGATATGTTTTTTGAAATTTAGGCAGCCAAGCCTCTTCGAATTCAATCCCTATGGCAAAATACAACTTGCTGTTTTCAAGAGCTTTCATCTGCTTTGGTTTTGGCTCGTAAACGTGCGGATCGGCTCCGGGTGCGACCATCGTGTTTACTTCAACCGTATCGCCCGCTATCTGCTTTACGAAATATTCTTGGGGCAATATGCTAACCGTTACTACCGGCTTAGCCCAAAGGGCAAGAGCGCCTAAACAAAAAAGAGCTAAAATTTTTTTCATTTTAAAACCTTTCGTAAAATTTATTAGCGAAGTATATCAAAAGCAACTTAGTTGCAAGTTAATAATTTTTTATATAAATTTGATGTATGATAGCGTTTAAGATTAAATAAAGGAGCGAAATGTTACACGCTGAGCTTTTAAAGACAAACGGTATCAATCCGACGCGACTTAGAATGCGGATTTTAGAACTCCTAAAAGAGGCCAAATCTCCGCTTAGCTACGATGAAATTTTAAGCAAGATAGATGCGAATAAAACGACATTTTATCGCTGTATGGAGCTTTTTGAAACTAAGGGCATAGTCGTAAAAAGCGAGAATAACCATAAAAATTTTTATGAGCTTGCAGGCGAAGCCAAGGCCTATTTTGTCTGTGACGTTTGCCAAAAGATGACAAATATAGATATGCCTAATTTAAACCAAAATCACGTTAAAAGCGTTGTCGTAAAAGGAATTTGCGATGATTGTTTTTAGTATAAATTTGACTAAATTTCTCTGTCTTCTTCGCCGTATAGTTTTCTAAGCTCTTG
>JAUNLC010000007.1:9049-23132 GCA_030532465.1 Campylobacter sp.
ATAAATTTGACTAAATTTCTCTGTCTTCTTCGCCGTATAGTTTTCTAAGCTCTTGCGGTATCGCTTTTGGGCGATTTTTATCAAGGTCAAAATATACGTAGGTTGTGATGGCTTTGGCAACTATCTTGTCATCTTTTATAAACTCGTAAAATCTATTTGAACTAACTTTTCTAATCTGTTTTGTCCATGTTTTTATTTCGATATCATCGTCTAGATAAATTTGCTCCAAATAATCGATCTCGTTGCGTTTTATAACCCAAGTTGAGCTATTTTTGAGTTGTTCGTTAAAGGTATCTCCGACAAAATTTGAATGAGCCATCGCCGCTTCTTGCATCCAAATGAGGTAGTAGGCGTTGTTTGCATGGTTGTTGATATCTATCGCCTCTTTATTTACCTTAAATTTATAACTGAAAATTCCCATTTTTATCCTTTTATCTGTTACAATTGTAACTTAAATTTATTTATAAAAAGGCGATTTGATGAAGAGTGCTTGGGATAAAAAGGCAAATAGTTACCCTAGATACGAGGAGAAATTAAACAAATTTCAGCAAGAGTTTTTTGACAAGCTCGATGAATACGGAGTTGATTTTACCGATAAAACCGTCATAGACGTAGGATGCGGCACGGGAGTTAAGACCTTGCATCTTGCTAAAATGTGTAAAAACGTAACAGGGCTTGACCTCTCTACTAAGATGCTTGAGTGTATGAGAGAGGATGCTAAAAAATTCGGTATCTCAAATTTAAATATTGTCGAGAGCGACTGGACGAGCTATGAGGTTGATGAAATTTACGATATAGCTTTTAGCACGATGAGTCCTGCTATTGTGGATATTAAGGATTTTGATAAATTTATGAATGCCGGCAAAAAGCGCATCTATCTTTGGTGGAACAAGCCTCGTCGCTCAAGTCTGGTAGATAAATTTTATGAAATTTACGGGCATAGAAAGGATTGGTTTGATAGGGCTAGTTCGTTTGAATACCACTTGCAAATGCAAAAAATTCCGTTTAAGTCAGAGGTTATGGATGAGGTTAGAACCAAGGAGCTTAGTTTGCAAGAGGCTTATGAGAATGTTACTTGGCATTTAGATATCGGCAATATTAAATTTGATGAAAATAGCGTTAAAAAAGAGCTTTTAAATATCAGTGTAAATGAAAATATAACCGAAACCGTTAGCGCTTCAATGAAACTTTTAGTGTTTTAGGATATAATCTACAAAATTTTTTCGGAGAGTCTGTTGCGTTTTTTCTTTGCAGTTTTTTTTATATCAACCTCGCTTTTTGCTATTTCACAAATGGTTGCGCCTGTTAAAAAAATAAATTATAATCAGGAAAAAGCGCTACTTGGAAAAAGTCTTTTTTACGACACCAGACTTAGTCCGAGCGGAACACTTTCATGCGAAAGATGCCATAATCTTTACTGGAATACAAGCGGAACCATAGATCATAATATCAAAGTATCAATGAGCGGATATATGAATCCTCCTACGGTATTAAATTCGGCTTTAAATTTTTTGTTTTTTAAAAACGGCAGAGCAAGAACCGTTAAAGATCAAGTCGAAGATAGCATATTGGACGTAAATCAGCTTGGAAGTTCGAAGGATTTTATAGTAAAGAAGGTAAGCTCTACCTCCAAATATAGAAATCAATTCTACTCTATTTACGATGACGGAGTGACATTTGAAAATATAGTAGATGCCATAGCCGAGTTTGAAAAGGCTCTTATAACTCCAAATTCAAGGTTTGATAAATTTCTAAAGGGCGATAAAGAGGCTATGAATGATGATGAAAAAAAAGGTTTTGAGCTTTTTAAGAAAGTAGGCTGCATAAATTGTCATAGCGGCGTAAATTTGGGTGCGAACGTGTATTATAGCGTAGGTATTGACGAGAAGGGATTGAAAAACGACATGGGGTATTATAAGGTGCCCGGGTTAAGAAATGTCGCCAAGACCTCGCCTTATTTTTACAGCGGCAGACAAAATGATCTTAAAGAGACTATAAGACATATCTCCTCTATCCAAATTTCTCATGAACTTAGCGAAGAGCAGATCGAGCTCATATATAAATTTTTGCTGACTTTAAGCGGCGAAAAGCCGGAAATTTTAAGATGAAAAATAAGATCGTATTTTTAAAGATTCTGTTTTTGTTCCTAGCGCTACTTGTATTTGTAGGCGGAATGATGACTTACAAGACAACTAATGATGTTTTAAAAGGATATGCATGGAGGAACTCTATATCCGATCTTACAAGGATAAATAAAGATATAAATTTTATTCTGGACAAGACATTTTTGCAGGCTGATCACGATAGAATTATGAAGCTGATAGTGGATTTTAACGAAAATTTAAAAGGAATTTTAAATACCGAAAAACTAAAAACTACCGAAGCCATACCTGCAGATAAAGAGATCATAGAGCGCGTAAAAAAGACATTTAGTAAAAAAACCGCTCTCATAGACAGCTTTAACTCTATAGCCATACATGCGAAATTTTTGTATGATGACATTATATTTAACGATCTTTATAGAAGCGTATATTTTGACGGGATTATGCCAAATATCTTGCTTTTTAGATATGACACTAGAACCGATCTGCAAAGGTCAAAAATGCTTTTAGACGAGTATCTTAAAACAGAGGATCTGAGCGCTAATAATATAAATTTTTTAAATAGTGCTAAAGATCTTGTCGAATACTACGAAGAGGCTCAATCCATTTTAGCCAAAATAGACGCTTTAAATATCAGAAAGGAGCTTGACGAGCTCTTAATCGATAATCAAAAATATATAGACAAAGCCATAACGGCGCTTAAAAATATGACTAGAATTTTTATAATACTTGTCGCATGTTCAATATTTGTAGTTTATATAACTTATGTAAGAGCTAGAAATATACTAAAGCGATTAAACCATGTGCAACAAGCCGTGGATAATATATTTAGCTCTATAATTTTTATGGATTTAAATAAAAATATCAAGTATGTAAATAAAATTTTTGAAGAGATTAGCGGCTATAAAACCGAAGAGGTGCGAGGTAAAAATATCCAAACCTTAATGCACAGCGCTCATTTGACTAATGTATATGATGAAGATATCACAAAAACATTGAATGATAATAAAATTTGGAGATGCGACGAGTTTGTGAGCGAGTCAAAGAGCGGCGATCTTATATATGAGCAGGTAATGCTCGCTCCGTTGTTTGATGAAAAAAACAAAAAAGACGGCTATGTATTGGTTAAATTTGACAAAACCAAAGAGATATTAACCTCAAAAGAGCTTGAAAAGAAAGATATCGAGCTTAGAAATAAGGCCTTGCACGATAGACTTACCGGATTTGGAAGCTATTTTGCGCTTACGCAGCGACTAAACGATCATCCAAGCGGAATGATAATATACATAAACATAAACAACTTTATGGATTTTAGATTCTTTTATAAGACCAAAACAATCGATCTGATTATAGTCTCTTTTTCCAAAACCCTTCAGCTTTGCATCGATACTTATAAGATTAAAGCGAGTATTTATAGGGTGCAATTTGACGAGTTTTGTATCTGGTATGACGGTGATAACATAAGGCGAGATATAGCTCGTATAAAGGATTATTTTGTTGCAAACGACCTTTATATACTCGTTGAAGACAAAAAAGAGTTTATACCAAACATCAAAACTACCATAGGCGTAAGTCTTATGCAAGATACGGTTCAAACCAACCGTCTAACTCAAGCCATGTTGGCTCACCATGAGGCCAAAGATAAGGGCGAAGCGGTTTATTACTATACCGAAAATAGTCATATAGAGCAGCAGTATTATCAAAACCAAATTATGTCAAGAACTATCGAATACGCCATCTATAACAACACTATCATAGTTGAGTGTCAAGGGGTTTACGACATATCATACGGTATGAAAAATCCTAAGATAAAATACTACGAAGTTCTTGTGCGCCTCATTGATGAAAGCGGCAAAATCAGATATCCAAATGAATTTTTAGATATCGCTAAGAAAATTTCTCTTTACAACGACATAACTAAGAAGGTGATAGGGCATGTATTTAGGCTGGTAGAGAAATTTCCAAAGCTCAGCTTTTCTATGAATTTATCAAATAGCGACATCGTAAATAGCCAAATTCGCGATCTGCTAGATCAAAAGCTTAGAATTTGTTCATATCCCGAGCATGTGTATTTTGAGATTTTGGAATCCGAAGGCGTGGATGACTATGAAGCGGTGAATTCTTTTATCCATAAAATTCGCGGTTATAACTCCAAGATAGCCATTGACGACTTTGGTAGCGGATATTCAAATTATTACCGAATTTTAGAGCTTGATATCGATACTATTAAGATTGACGGCTCTATAGTCAAAAAACTTCCGTTTGATAAGAACGCAAGGTATCTTATGCAGACTATTATCGACTTTGCCAATCGTCAAAACTATAATGTTGTCGCGGAATTTGTAAGCTCTCCTGAAATTTTATCTGAAATTAAGAAATTCGGCATTAAATACGGTCAGGGATTTTTACTAGGCAAACCGATTCCTCCGGATGAGATAGAAAAATTAGAAAATTTAAACAACACGGATCGTTGAAACGCTTAAATATATAAAGACAATCAAGAAATATTTTTAGTCTTGGTTGTCTAGGATATACGAGGAGATCATGAGACAAAAGCTTTATATGGCTATTGATGATACCGATGAGATCGGGTATGACAAATCAACGGGAATGTTGGCAGAGCGCATAGCGAGCTTTATAAGCGAAAATTTTTCGCCCTGTAGCTTTGTAAGCCGTCATCAGCTTTTGATAGATGAGCGTATCAACTACACTTCACACAATAGTTCCATGTGTTTTACCGCGAATTTGACGCAAGATGAAAGAGATGAGGCGATAAAATTTGCCGAGAATTTTTTAGCTCAAGAGAGTGCGGCTAGTAGCGAGCCGGGGCTGGCTGTCGTTTTTGAAAAGGATATTGCGAATTTGGACGCGCTTGTTAAATTCGGCAAGAAGGCCAAGACGGAATTTATAACCAAAGATGAAGCTTATAATCAGGCGAATATACAAAATATCTATCTAAAAGAGCTTAAAAACGAAGGCAGAGGCGTTATCGGAGCGCTTGCGGGCATAGCTCTTAGGCTTAGCGGAAATGACGGTAGGATAAAGGGCAAGATAAAGCTTCAAAAAGATGAGATGAGCGTGGAGGAGCTTTTAAATTTAGGCTTTATAGACGAGGTTTTGGATGAAAATTTCAAGCAAGTAGATAAAAACGAGAAAATTTCAGTAAGTTCGAATTTAAAGCTGATAGTAAGAAATTTTAGATCCGTCCTACTTGTAAAAAGAGATGAAAACGGCAAATTTAAAGCATACGACATAGAGGAGCTTAGAGGTTTTTAGTGGCTAAATTTGACTATTTTGATAAGTTCGGAGTCTTTTTAAAAGGTAAATTTGATTACGAAAGTGCTAAAATTTCAGCCAAAGAGTGCGGTAAATTTCTGCTTGATAATGATGAAGACGAGCTTGTTTGCGATACCCGCGAGCCAAGCTGCTATAACTGTCTTTTTAGACGGTGGAATAAGGATAGTTTTGAATGTTTAAAGTTAAGATAGTTTATAAATTTGCGCTTATCGTATTGCTTGGTTGCGGGCTTTTGATCTTAGGATATTCGGGCTTTAAATTTGCGCATGGAGATTACACCGAATTTCTTATGATTTTGCATAAAATTTGCGGCTTTGCACTCGTTGTAGTGGCGATTCTTCATATCATCATAAAGCGCAGAAAGCTTGTAAAACTGCTAAATGAGTTTCTTGATGTGGTCTTAGCTAGGAAAAATCCCTCTTTTTGTAACATGGATAGGCTTGTTATGGCGCTTGAAAACCACACTATCCAAACTATCGCGGATACATTAAAGATGGATGCTGATGAGCTTGTGGATATCTTTAAAGAGGGCGAAGTGAAATTTGAGGGCAAAAATCAGACTTTAAGAGATATCGCAAAGCTAAATGACGAGAAGATCTTTTACGCGCTTGTGCTTATAATTGAAGCTAGATTTGGCGATAGAAGCCAGAAATTTAGAAGTTGCAATATATAATCTATCTTTAAAAATTTAAATTTCATTAACTAAATTTCAGTTGCTTTTAAATAACTCTTAAATAAAATTATTTTCATATATTTTATTATATACTACATTTAAATATGGCTTATTTGAAAATATAAAATTTTAATTTTTTAGGAGTTTAGATGAAAAAGAGTGCTTTGATAGCATGTAGTGTCGCTTTGGCTCTTCATGCTCAAGTTTTTGAACTCGGACAGGTTGAGGTTGTCTCAAACGTGGACGGTGTGCAAAAAAGCGATACAAATGTTGTTGTGATTGACATCGAAAAGATGCAAAAAGATGAGATCAAAAGACTCTCTGAGGTCGCTTACTCGACACCCGGTGTTTATGTGGATAAAAAGGGTCCAAGGGGCGAGCAAAATCTTATGGTTAGAGGCTTTGACTCTCGTAGGGTGCCGTTGTTTATAGATGGAATTCCGGTTTATGTTCCTTATGATGGAAATTCGGACTTCGGGCGATTTACTACCTTTGATATAAGCCAGATAAGTATTTCAAAAAGCATAAGTAGCGTTCTTTACGGTATGAACACTATGGGCGGAGCGATAAATTTGGTATCCAAAAAACCAACTAAAGAGCTTGAGGGTAGCCTAGGATATGGATTTGAAACCGGAAAAAGCAGCAAAACTTATGGAAACAACTTTGACTTTAACATAGGCTCAAAACAAGAGCTGTTTTATGTCCAAGCTGGCGGAAGCTTTATGGAGGATAACGGTCAGCAGCTTTCAAATGATTTCAAAAAAGATGCGGTTGGTAATGAAGACGGCGGAAGGCGTGAAAATTCTGTCCAAAGAGATAAGAAATTTAATATCAAATTCGGCTTTACTCCAAACGAAACTGACGAATATGCACTATCTTACGTAAATCAAAAAGGCTCAAAAGAGCAGCCTTTTTATATAGGCAGATATTCTAATTTTAATAATCGGGATAGATACTGGGAGTGGCCAAGATGGGATAGAGAGAGTCTTTATTTCTTGTCCAATACGGAATTTGATGTTTTATACCTAAAGACAAAAATTTTCCACGATACTTTTAAAAACGGACTATATGATTTTGCAGATAAGAAAAAAACAACAAAAAAAGGTCAGGATAGTAACTATAAAGACAATTCCTATGGCTTTGGTATTGAACTTGGTGGCGATATAGGAGATAAAGATACTTTAAAATTTTCTTCGAATTACAAATATGATAAACACAGTAGCTCGAAAGTCGGAGAGCCTGAGGAGATCATGAAAGATAAGTCATACTCTTTTGGACTTGAAAATACCTATAAATTTACGGATATGACTAAATTTATAGCAGGGATAAGCTATGACGTAAGAGATCCTCAAACTGCTAGAATTTTTTCTGAACCTTTAGGTGGAGGCGGTAAAAAGCTAGTGTATTTTGATGATAAAATTAAAAAAGAACACGCATTTAATTATCAAATTTCTTTAAAGCATAGTTTTGATGGGAGTGACGAGCTAAGTTTGAGCTATGCTAAAAAAACTTATTTTCCAAGTATGAAAGATAGATATAGCGAAAGATTTAATAGATTTATACCAAACCCTACTTTAAGACCTGAAGTAGCCAACCACTACGAAATAGGATATCAAAAAACATTTGCCGATATGTTAAGACTTGAAAGCGCCGTATTTTATTCAAAAGTTAAAGATGCGATCGGCGGTGTTGATGTTAAACGTGGCCGTAGAACTTTGCAACAAAATCAAAATATAGATACAGCCGAATACAAAGGCTTTGAGCTAAGCGCTATATATTTTGCAACTAAGAGTGTCGAGCTTGGCGGTAACTATACGTATATAAAAGCTAAGTATAAAAACAAAAACGAACTTATATATGACCTGCCAAAACACAAGGCGTTTGCGTATGCTGATTTTAAAGTAACTCCTAAATTTTCAGTATACACATCTCAAGAGCTTGCCTCAAGCAGATGGTCTAGAGTGCCTACGAGTAGAACTGCGCATCTGGATCATAAAACATCAGGTTTTGGCGTAACAAATTTGAAATTTACATATAAGCCGACTGAAAATTTGATGATAGATGCGGGAGTTTCAAATATATTTGATAAAAATTACGAGTATCGCGAGGGATTTCCTGAAGAGGGTAGAGTATTTTTCTCAAATATTCGCTACAAATTCTAATCATTTAAAATTTGCAAGATATTGGAGTAAAATTTACGGGAGAATTTAAATTCTCCCGTTTTTATTTTAAAAATCTAAGCTTTTAACCAAAAATTTAGACTTTTAAAATAAACTACTACCGCAAAGGATAAATATGCTTAAAAAATTTCTTGTTTTTCTACTTGCCGTCTCGTTTGCTTTTGGGATGAGCCAGGCCGAGATAAAAGCTTATATAGAGCAAAATAGCGATAACTACGAGCTTTTAAAGACAACTCCTACTAAAATTTATGCAAGCAATCCAACACTGCTTTATATACTTTACGCTCTTGCTCCCGAAAAGATCATCGGCTCAAATTTTGAGTGGAACAACTATGAACGCCCTTATATCAAGGAGTATGTGTTAAATCAGCCAGTAGTCGGGGGATTTTTTGGTCAGGGTAAAATTCCAAATGTCGAAATGCTTCTTCGCATAAATCCCGAACTCATTTTAATAAACGCAAATTCCAAAAACACCAAAAAGATGCAGGATGTCTTTGGCTCTATCAAAAAGCCGATGCTGTATCTTAGCGCAACCAGCCTTGAAGACTATATTAAAAGCTTTGAAATTTTAGGCTCGGTTATAGGTAAACAGCAGCGCGCTAAAGAGCTTATCGCCTATGCGCAAAATTCACTAAATTTGACAGCTCAGATTGAGGAGTATATCGCTAAAAACTCACTTAAAAGACCTACCGTTTATTATGCGCAGGGCAAGGACGGTCTTGCTACGGAGTGCGAAGGCTCTTTGCATGCCGTTCTTATACCGAAAAGCGGAGGGGAGGTCGTGCATAAATGCGCTAAAGATAGCGGTAGCGCTTATGGCCGAGTAAAGGTAAGCTTCGAGCAGGTTGTGAAATACAATCCCGATATGATCTTGGTTTATGAACGCGAGTTTTTTGACAAAATTTACGACGATCCTAAATGGGCTTTGCTTGATGCGGTTAAAAACAAAAGAGTTTATTACATCCCAAGAGAGCCTTTTAGCTGGTTTGATCGCCCGCCCTCATTTATGAGGTTTTTGGGGCTTAAATGGCTTGTAAATTTAACTCATCCCGAAGCGTTTAAATTTGATATGATAAGCGAAACTCGCAAATTTTACAAACTATTTTTGGATCTTGAGTTAAGCGATGAGCAGATTAGAAAAATTTTAGGCGAAAATAGATAATGGCTCTTTGGAAATTTAGATAAAAACATGAGTAAAAAAGCATTTTTGTTTTTGCTGTTTTTGCTTGTTTTGTGCGTATTTGGCTCGCTATTGCTTGGCAAATACGGCTTTGGCGCAAGCGAATATATCGATTATTTTAAAGCTATTTTAGGCGGTGAAAATTTAAAAAACTACGAGGTTATGCACACCTTGATAACCGAAATTCGCCTACCTAGGATACTTGCTTGCGTGCTTATAGGCGCAAGCCTTGCCATCAGCGGCGCGGCGTATCAGGCTATGTTTGTAAATCCGCTGGTTTCGCCGTCTATCCTTGGAGTTTTAAGCGGAGCGGGCTTTGGCGCGGCTCTTGGTATGTTTTTTAGGCTTAGTGACGTGCTCGTTCAAGCTAGCACCTTTGTTTTTGGCTTTCTTGCCGTCATCACCGCCCTTGGCATATCGGTGCTGTATTCGCGCTCGGGAAGCGTCATAGTGCTCGTTCTTGGCGGCGTTATCAGCGGCTCTCTTTTTACGTCTTTGCTATCAATGCTAAAATATGCCGCCGATCCAAACGACGCTTTGCCTGCGATTACATATTTTTTGATGGGAAGTCTCGGGTTTGCTTCAAAAAGCTTTATGGAAATTTCGATTTTACCGATGTTTTTGGGTATCTTGCTGCTTGCTTTTAGCGGAAAGTATTTAAACGCTCTAAGCCTTGGAGAGGAGGAGGCTAAAAGTCTTGGCGTAAATGTTGCCGGAGTTAAAATTTTCGTCATTTTAGTAGCCACCTTCGTAAGCGCTTTAAGCGTAACCATAGCGGGAGTTATCGGCTGGATAGGGCTTATCGTGCCTCATATAGCCAGATTTATTTATGGCGCGGATAATAGAGCTGTTTTAAGCGGTTCGGCTATGATAGGAGCGATATTTTTACTATTTTGCGATAGCTTTTCAAGGCTTATTTTTACCTTTGAAATTCCCATCGGCATAGTTACTTCGCTATTTGGAATTCCTATGTTTATAGTGGTTTTGCGCCATGCCAAAAAGAGTTTTTGATGCTGCTAGAGGTTAAAAATTTAAGCTTTTCTTACAAGGATCGCATCATCCTTGATGATATCAGCTTTGGCATAAACGAGGGCGATACTTTAAGCATTCTTGGCGCAAACGGAAGCGGCAAAAGCACTCTTCTTCGTATCATGCTCGGGTTTTTAAAATTTAAAGGCGAGGTGCTGATAGCAGGAAAAAGCGTGAGAGAGTACTCTAAAAATTCCCTTGCAAGCTTGATAGCTTATGTGCCTCAAACTCATTCGCCGTCATACGAATACACCGTATTTGACGTGGTTTTAATGGGTGCGCTTTGCAGAACTCCGCTGTTTTCAAATTTTTCCAAGAGAGATAAAATTTTAGCCGAAGAAGCGCTTTTAAAGATGGGAATTTTAAAGCTAAGAGATGAGCCTTATACTCGCGTAAGCGGTGGCGAAAGACAGCTTGCATATATCGCTCGCACGCTTGTGCAGGGTGCAAAAGTTATATTTATGGATGAGCCTACGAACGGGCTTGATTTTGGTAACCAGATAAAACTTTTAGAGATGATAAAGATGCTTAAGGATGAGGGATATACCTTCGTGCAAACGACGCATTACCCGCGCCATGCTAAATTTGTATCGAATTTGGTTTTGTTCTTAAAAGACGGCAAAATTTTAAGCTTCGGAAGCAGCCAGCAGCTTATAAATAGCGAAAATATCGATAAAATTTATGATGTAAATTATGAAAAATACAAAGATAAGCTATAAATTTAAGGAGAAAAAATGATATTAAAGAGCAATTACGACGAGATAAATTTTAACGAACTTTACAAGGCCCAGCGCGCTAAAAGCTCCTTTGGGTCAAAAACCGTTGAGGATTGGGATAATAAGGCTGCAGGGATGAATGAGAGCGTTCACGAGAGTATTTATATAGACGAATTTTTAAGCCGAGTTGATTTTAACGGAGTTAAAAGCGTGCTTGACTTTGCTTGCGGGCCGGGAACCCTTAGCTTAAAGGTTGCAAATAGAGTTGATGAGGTCTATGCTTATGATTACTCTAAAAATATGCTTGAATTTACAAGATCCAACGCCAAAGCCTTAAATTTGACAAATATCAAAACCGCTCAAAAGGCTTTTGAAGATGATTGGAGCGATATGCCAATGTGTGATATAGTCTTTGCTTCTCGTTGTCTTGAGGTGGATGATTTGTCTTCGGCGCTTAAAAAGCTTATCTCAAAGGCAAAAAAGGCCGTTTATATCACCTTTAAAGTCGGTCCAAGCTTTGTCGATGAAGAAATTTTAGACGTGATAAAGCGGGAGGTTGAGCCAAAGCCGGATTATATATATCTCGTAAATATCTTAGCTCAGATGGGATATCTGCCAAGGCTTGATTTTGTAAAAAGCGAAAATAAACACACCGCTGCAACAAGTGCCGATGAGCTTATCAAAAAGGTAACTTGGGGCATAGGAAGCGAGCTTAGCGAAGTTGAAAAAGAGCGCTTAAAAGAGTATTTTCATAACGGCTATGAGCTTAAGAACGAGCCTATGATTTGGGCTTTTGTCCGAGTTGATGTTTGATTTATGGTAGATAAAGTAAATTCGACCTTTTAAGAGGTCGAATTTGGCTTCATGGATTATTTCGCGGCAGCTTCTACGTCGATTTGAAGTTTTACTTTTTCAGATATCATAGCATCGCCGAATTTCGAGCCTACATTGAAATCTTTTCTCATTAGATCTCCGCTTATGCTAAATCCGATTTTTTCATTTCCTTTTGGATCTTTATTCTCTCCGCCGTATTCAAAGTCAAGTTTTACCGGTTTAGTTACTCCTCTTATGGTTAGATCGCCGTAAATTTTGCCTTCGTCGCTGCCCTCTTTTTCAAATTTGGTCATTTTAAATGTGATCTTGTCAAATTTGCTTACATCAAAGAAATCCTCTGAAAATAGGTGCTCATCACGTTTTTGATTATCCGTATCTATAGATTTAACATCTACCGTTACTTCAAGAATTTTAAGCTCATTTGTCGCCTTGTCATAATCAACCTTAGCATCGTAAGTCTTAAATTTGCCGTTTACTTTTGCTATCTTAAGATGTTTAACTTGAAATCCTAGCGTGCTATGCGAATGGTCTATTGCATAGTTTTGTGCATAAGTAAAGCTTACTAAAAGCGCAGCTATAGCCGATAGTTTAATGAATTTTTTCATATATATCCCTTTAAAATTGATTTGTAAAATTATATTTTGGATTTTACAATGAATAATAAATCAGTGATGTTTTGTGTTTTATTTTAATAAAATTCGTATCAATAGTTTTGTAAGATAAGTTGCAAGTTAAAATTAAAAAGTCCGTGATAATTTTAAACACGGACTTTTTTATGCGCTAATTAAGCGCCTATGATGATTTGGCTTGCTTTAATAACAGCAACTACTTCATCACCCGCTTTAAGGGCTAGGTTTTTAGCAGATTCATTTGTGATGATTGAGCTTAGCTTGTCTCCGCCTGCTATCTCGATATCTACTTCCGCGTTTACCGCACCTAGTTTAACCTCTGCAACTTTGCCTTTAATTTGGTTTGTTGCGCTTAGTTTAAGCTCGTTTGAGCCTTTTGCAACGATAATGCTTGAAGCTTTGAAAAGATAAACAACCTTTTTACCTGTTTTAAGATCAAGCTCTTTTTCAGAATCAACAGTTACCGTAGCTTTTACCGTTTCGCCACCTTTAAGTTTAGCGGTTATTAGTGAGTTAACCGAACCTGTTTTTACCTCAACGATCTCTGCTTGAAGTTGATTTCTTGCGCTGAATGACATTTTAAATCCTTTGTTTTGATTTGATTTTTTAAAATCTTGGTGAAATCTTAACAGCCTAAACTTTAGCGAAACTTAAAATAAAATTGTATAGAAAAATAATTTAATTTGATTTTTGATAATATTTTAAAAGTTCGATAAATTCGCAACTTCATCGCTAAAATGTTAAAAATAAATATTTCAAATCTAAAATTTAAATATAAAATTTAGCGCTATAAATCCTTAATATTTTAAAATGTAATTTAAAATTTGATCTATAAGTTTATAAAAATGGAAATTTATTGTATAAAAAGGCTAAAGTAAAATGATCGTATCGGGATGAAATTTTAAATAAAGACGGCTTTACTAACAAATTTGAGCTAACAAAGCCGTCAGGGTAATTAAATAGGCAGTACTCTAATCTTAGGGCTTAAATTCTCTTGCAATACATTTTCTATAGCATACAAAGTTCCGCCCGATCCGCTCGCACATCCGGAGCACGCTCCAAGATAGCGGATATATATATCGATAATGCCTTGTTCGTTTTTCTTGATATCTAAAATTTCCATATTTCCGCCATCCATCATTAGCATTGGTCTGATTTCGGCATCTATGACCGCTTCAACAGCTTTTAGTTGTCCTACGACAGTAAGCTCTTCAAAGGCTAGATCTGAATCCCTACCCGAAATTTTCGCATCCGCTATGGCTTTTAGCTTTTCAGCCTCCATTTGAGCTCTTGTTTCTGCAAGGATATCAACTAGATAATACTCTCTTTTTTCGTGACCGCCGGGCTTAATGCAGGATTTACAAAACGCACCCGCTTTTGTATATTGCGTTATTTCGGCGACCGTTTTTAGATCATTCATTCTAATAACTTCTTTGATGGTTC
>JAUNLC010000007.1:23232-25198 GCA_030532465.1 Campylobacter sp.
GTTATTTCGGCGACCGTTTTTAGATCATTCATTCTAATAACTTCTTTGATGGTTCCAAGGCTTATACGTGCGCATTCGCATACTATGATCTCATCTTCAAAGTGATCAGGATCCACACCCTTATAGCTTGCCGCGGCAGCCTTTATAACATCATAGGCCATAACCGAACAGTGCATCTTTTGAGGCGGAACCGCAGGGGTATCAGGGTCATCTCTCATCGCTTTTTCAACGTCTATATTTGTGATCTTGACCGCTTCATCAACGGTTTTTCCTATGCAAAGTTCAGCCATCGTATCCGAGCTTGCTATAGCGGTACCACAGCCAAAGCTCTTAAATTTCGCGTCCATTATGGTATCTGTCTTTTCATCCACCAGCCAATACAGCCTTACCGCATCACCGCAACTCTCGGCGCCAAAGTCGGCTACGATGAGTTTTCCTCCGCGCTCTTTTGCCTGTTGCTCCGTTATCTCTCCCATATTTCTAGGGCTGTTCATTAGGTTTTGGACTTTTTGAGAGTACTCATCCCAGATTGAACCGCCTATTAAATCATTTTTTGCCATTTTATTCCCTTTATTTACTTTTATAACCTATTTAAATTGTGGCTTTTGCGATCAAAGCCCGCTTACATGCCCTTGCGGGGCGTAAGCAAACGTGCATGAGATAGCTCTTAGTCTATCTACGGCCTTTTTGATATGCACTATAGCGTAATCAATCTCCTCTTCGGTGGTAAATCTTGAAAGAGATAGACGCAAAGCGGTGTGCGCCAGCTCTTTATCCGCACCTATCGCTTCCATTATGGGGTTGCTCTCAAGAGTTTCGCTCGCACAAGCTGAGCCTGTCGATGCCGCTATACCCGCTTGATTTAGATCCCAAAGCATAGCCTCGCCTTCAACGCCCTTAACGGCGGCTAAAATAGTATTTGGCAATCTATGAGCGCGGTCTCCTACGACCGAGATATCAGGGATTTGTAAAAGTGCATCCTCAAGCTTATCTCTTAACCTCTTAACATGAAGATTTTCAAATTCTATCAGCTTGTTACTATTTTCAAGCGCTTGAGCCATGCCGACAATGCCCGCCACATCAAGAGTTCCGCTCCTTCTTCCGCCCATGTGTTCGCCTCCGTGAAGAAGACTGGCAAGAGGCTGGGAATTTTTGATATAAAGTCCGCCGATACCTTTTGGACCGTGAAATTTATGCGCAGAAAAGCTCATAAAATCCATGTCGATATCCTGAACGTCTATCTTTATCTTACCCACCGTTTGGGTTGCGTCCGTATGAAATAGCGCTCCGTGCTCGTGAGCGATCTTAGCAAGCTCTTTAACCGGAAAAATCGTGCCCGTTTCGTTGTTTGCCCACATTACGCTAACAAGTGCGGTTTTATCATCTATCAGATCTCTTAAATCATTCGGATCTAAAAGCCCGTTTTCATCAACCGGGATATGGCTTACTCTTACGCCAAATTGCTTTAAAAATTCGCAAGCCGCACCGGTAGCAGGATGCTCAACCGAACTTATGATGATATGATCTTTGTCTTTATTTAATATATGATCAAAAAATACGCCTTTGATAACCCAGTTATTACTCTCCGTCGCGCAGCTGGTTACTATGATGTCATCGTTATCTCGTGCATTTAACGCCTCATAAAGCTGGTCCATAGCATGGCGAAGAGCCGGATGAGTCTCGCTTCCAAATCTATGAAGGGAGTTTGGATTACCGTATTTTTCGCAATAAAACGGCTTCATCATCTCGAAAGCTTCAGGATCAAGCATCGTCGTTGCGTTATTGTCTAAATAAACTCTCAAATTTTTTACCTTTTAATTAGGATAGATTTTATCCTCTTTTATTTTTTCAGGATATTATAACAAATTGCATAAAATTTAGTTTAAAATTTAGGCTTAATTTTTTCAAATTTGGCATGATTTTGATAGTAAATTTATATTGAAATTCCTTATCAATTTATGAACTA
>JAUNLC010000007.1:25298-59623 GCA_030532465.1 Campylobacter sp.
GCCATATCAAGCTCTTTATCGTTGCCCTTTTGATAAGCGCCTATACGAAGCAGGACCTCGTTTTCTTTTATAAGTGAATAAAAGCGCTTAAATTTGGCTATATTTGCCTTGTGCTCGGGGGTTATGAGATCATTCATCACCCGTGATGCCGAATTTAAGATATTTATCGGAGGATAGATGCCAAAATCGGTTAGTTCACGGCTTAAAACTATATGACCGTCCAGTATCGAGCGGCTTTGATCGGCTATGGGATCGCTCATATCATCACCGTCTACAAGAACCGTAAAAAAGGCGGTGATACTACCCTTGCCCTCCTCTTTGCCCGCTCTTTCCATGAGCTGAGGAAGCAAGGTTAAGACAGAGGGCGGATAACCTTTAGAGGTAGGAGGCTCTCCAAGTGCAAGCCCTATCTCGCGCTGCGCCATGGCAAATCTAGTCACGCTATCCATGATAAAGAGCACATCTTTGCCTTGGTTTTTAAAGTATTCCGCTACGCTCATCGCACAAAAAGCTCCGTATTTGCGCATAAGCGGACTATCGTCGCTTGTCGCTACGATTAGCACGGTGCCGCTTAGATCGCCGTGCAGGTTCTTTTGGATAAATTCGGGCACCTCACGCCCGCGCTCACCGATAAGGGCTACTACTTTGATAGGAGCTTCGGAGTTTTTTACTATCATTCCCATTAGGGTGCTTTTGCCGACTCCGCTTCCTGCGAAAATCCCAAGCTTTTGACCCTTTCCGCAGGTTAAAAGTCCGTCTATACTCTTAACTCCTACGCTAAAAACCTCATCTATAAGACCCCTTTTCATCGCATCAATGGGAGCTTTCATGATAGGCACAAATTTATCGGCATATATGGCACCCTTGCCGTCTTTTGGATTCATAAAAGGATCGACAACCCGACCAAGCAGAGCATCTCCGACGGGAATTTTCATGCCTTGATCGCTAAGATATACAAGATCTCCTATCTTATATCCCTCGACAAAGCCAAACGGCGATATAAACGCCCCGTCTTGCTTGATCTCCGTTACCATTCCAAGACCTCTTTTGCTCTTATCGCGCGCTACTATCTGCACTATATCGCCGATACTAGGACGAAGACCTGAAATTTCGATAGTGGTTGATGAAATTTTATTTATCACTCCAAAGACGTTTGAAAGGGATAAATTTGAGTTAAGCTTGGATTTTAAGCGCTCTAAACTCACTAGAATCTCACCTCTTTAGGAGAATTTATAAGCGAAAAAAACTCTTTTCTGGTATCCGTATCTTTTATAAAACACCCCCTAAGCGCCGAAGTTGTCGTGGTTGAGTTTATCTTCTCAACACCTCTCATCTCAACGCACATGTGTCTTGCTTCTATAACTACGCCGACGCCTTTTGGCTTGATAACCTCTTGAATCGCGCTTGCTATCTGCTCGGTCATCTGCTCTTGAATTTGAAGCCTTCTGGCAAAGATATTTACCATGCGCGGAATTTTACTAAGCCCCACAACCTTGCCGTTTGGGATATATGCGACATGAACTCGCCCGATGATAGGCAACAGATGGTGTTCGCAAAGGCTGTAAAACTCAATATCTCTCATCAAAACCATTTCATTGTTTGAGCTTTCAAAAAGCGCGTCGTTTAATACCACTTTCGGGTCTTGTTCGTAGCCTTGAGTTAGAAATTTAAAGGCTTTAAAAACCCGCTCGGGAGTCTTTATAAGCCCTTCTCTGTTTGTATCTTCTCCGATTATTTCAAGCATATTTTTAACCGAATTTTCAAAACGAGTTTGATTGTTGTTTTTTTGCATTTTTACTTTCCTTGAAATTTATAGCCATTTTACATCAAAACGCCTTTTGCATGGATAAATTTCAAATTTATACAACTAATAAGGAAAATTTTGATATATTTTTTAGAAAATTTTTACTTTTAAAAGGAAATAGATGGAAATCAAAACCAAAATTATAGACTCCGCCAACGCTTCGGTAACGGCAAAAATTCCAAGCGAGCAGATAAAATCAAAGCTTGAAGACCTTGCTAAAAAAGCAGCGAAAAATATGAAAATTGACGGTTTTAGAAAGGGCAAAGTTCCTGTAAACGTGGTTTTAAAACGCTATGAAAAAGAGCTAACTACAGACGCAGAGCAAGACGCGCTAAAAGAGGTGTTTGACGCGGCTTTAAAAGAGCTAAAAAGAGGCAACGAAGAGGTTATAGGCGAGCCTATGTTTGTCAAATTCGAAAGAGAAAACGGCGGCGTTGAAGCCGAGGTTGAAATTTCATTTAAACCTTCGGTAAATTTAGACGGTTACGAAGAGCTAATCCCTGAATTTTCAACTCCTAGAGTGATGAAAAAAGAGATTGACGAGAAAAAAGATGAGCTTTTAAAGATGGTTGCGCCGCTTGAGAAGCTAGATAAGAAAAAGCTTGAAAAAGGCGACTTCGCTAAATTTGACTTTGAGGGCTTTGTAGACGGTGTTGCATTTGACGGCGGTAAGGCTGAAAACTATCTGCTTGAGATAGGATCGGGACAGTTTATCCCGGGCTTTGAAGATGCAATGATAGGTCTAAAAGTCGGCGAAGAAAAGGATGTGGAAGTAACATTCCCCGCCGAATACGGTGCGCCGAATTTAGCAGGCAAAGCAGCCGTGTTTAAAGTAAAATTGCATGAAATTCAAGGCAAGAACGTGCCAAGCGAAATTAGCGAAGAGCTGCTTAAACAACTTATGCCAAATGAGGAAAAGGCAAGCGTAGAACTACTTGAAGAGAGGATCAAAGATCAAATCAGAGCTGATAAGCAATTTAAGCTTATAAACGAAGAGCTTAAACCGAAATTTGCAGAAGCTATAGTGGAGAAATATAAATTTGACATACCTAAAAATATAGTCGAGCAAGAGATTGACATGCAGTTTAGAAACGCATGGGCGAGCTTTAGCGAAGATGAGATGAAGAGCTTTAGAGACGATAAAGACGCTTTAACTAAAAAGCGCGAGACATTTCGCGAAGATGCGGCAAAGAGCGTTAAGCTAACGTTTATCATAGATGAACTTGCACGCAAAAGAGGAGTTACCGTAAGCGATCAAGAGCTTATACAAGCGGTTTATTTCGAGGCTTATCGCTCCGGACTTGATCCTAAACAACACCTTGAAAACTATAAAAATCAAGGAATTTTGCCGGCTATCAAGATGTCTATGATAGAAGAGAAGCTATTTAACGAGATGTTTGATAAAAAAGACGAGGCTAAAAAGGCTGCAAAAGAAAAAGATGAGCCAAAGGCCGAAAAAAAGACAACAAAAAAGGCGGATAAATGAGCTATTACGTCCCATACGTAATCGAGCGAACGAGCAAGGGGGAGAGAAGTTATGATATCTACTCCCGCCTCTTAAAAGATCGCATCGTAATGCTAAGCGGTGAGATAGAAGACGGCATAGCTTCTTCTATAGTCGCTCAGATGCTGTTTTTAGAAGCGGAGGATCCGGATAAGGATATCTATCTGTATATAAATAGCCCGGGCGGAGTTATAACAAGCGGCTTTAGTATCTATGATACGATGAATTATATAAAGCCAGATGTTTGCACCATCTGTATAGGTCAAGCCGCCTCTATGGGAGCCTTTTTACTAAGTTGCGGAACTCCGGGCAAGAGGTATGCGCTTCCGAATTCTCGTATCATGATACACCAACCGCTTGGCGGAGCGAGAGGACAGGCCACCGATATAGAAATTCAGGCTAAAGAAATTTTGCGTATGAAAGAGATTTTAAACTCTATCTTAGCTCAAAACACAGGACAAAAGCTAAGCAAGATCGCAAAAGATACGGATCGTGATTTTTTCATGAGTTCTTCTGAGGCTAAAGAATACGGACTTATAGATAAGGTTTTACAGAAGAGCTTTAAATAAGCGAGGTAGAATTTGATTAAGGTTAATAAAAAGAAAGCAGGCAATACCGTAACCGTTAAAGATAAAGATTCTGTCGAGTTTAACATCTACGGTTTTTCAGAGGACGTTATAAAAGAGCTAAATGAGGAGAATGTCCCGTCTATTCCTAAAAATTACAGTATATTTTTTGAAAAGATGCTTGAAAAAAAGCCCGATGAGTTTAAAAAGAAGATGGGCGAGATCATAGAGATCGAAGATGAGATAGGCAGAATCGAAGACGATAGGCAAATTTATGTCGAGCGCGAGATCAAGCAGAGTTTCGCCCAGATAAAAAGTATGCTTCAAGCGGTCGCTCTCATATATAAAAATCTTGGGATTATGAAAACTATCATTAAAAAACGCTCAGATAGCCTTGAGGCCAATGCAAATTTGCTGACCGTGCAAAATGTTTTTAACGCTTTTAACGACGACCTAGATAAGCTAAATACTCTTATGAATAAGCATATAGACGTTATTAAAACAAATTATGAGGAGATAAGCAGGGTCTTTAAAGTGGTTGAAGAGCAGTCTATTTACGACCCTAAATTCGATCTTTATAACAAGAAATTTTTCCTAAAAACCATCTCTTCGGAGATGAAATATGTTCAAAAATACGGCTACAACTCGTCGTTTATGCTTGTAAAGGCGAAAGATCGCATAACCGATATGCTTGGAGTTAGAGATAAACAAATAGTTTTAAAAAACATATCGAGATTTTTGCTAAAAACTTCAAGAAGAAGCGATATACTAGCGCATTACGGAGATGGAATTTTTGCCATGCTTATGAAGCATACCGATATAAACGGCGCAAAAAAGGCTTGCGAAAGAATTGCGGACATGTTTTATACGACTACATTTTTGATAGGCGATGAGGAGCTTGAGATAGATATGGAGATAGCGGTTTGCGATCTAAATACGACTAAAACGGTTGAAGAGGTGATCTCAAATACACTTGACAGCCTCCCAAATAGCGGCAGATCAAGCCAAAAATACACAGTAGTAGAGATGAAATAATGGTACTTGAAATTTTAACTTATCCTGATAAAAGACTCTATCAAAGGTCCGTTGAAGTTAGCGAATTTAACGAAGATCTGCATAAATTTTTAGATGATATGTATGATACTATGATAGCTAAAAACGGGATCGGGCTTGCAGCTATTCAGGTTAAAAACCCTATTCGTGCGCTTATAATAAATTTAGTAAATGAAGAGAGTGAAATTCAAGAAAGAGCCGATCTGCTTGAGATAATCAACCCAAAGATAGTGCATAAAGAGGGCGAGCAAATTTTTCAAGAAGGCTGCCTTAGCGTGCCGGGCTTTTACGAAGATGTTAAAAGGGCGGAGCATATAAAACTAAGCTATCAAGATAGATGTGGAAAGGCTTGCGAGCTTGAGGCTGATGGGCTTTTAGCCGTTGCTATCCAGCACGAGATGGATCATCTTGACGGTCATCTGTTTATAGAAAAAATAGGCTACAACAAACGTAAAAAATTCGATAAAGAGTATAAGAGACTTAGAGATAAAAATCTATGAAATCGCTAAAGTGCGCTACTTACACCGATGGATTGAAGATTGTCGATGTAGAATCAACCTTCAATCGGGGGTTGCCTGCACTTAGCATCGTAGGACTTGCAAGCGCAAGCATAAAGGAGAGCGAAGCAAGGGTCAAATCAGCCCTTCTAGCTCAAAATTTCTCTTTCCCCGCTCAAAAAATCATTATAAACCTCTCGCCTTCGGATATGCCAAAGACAGGTAGTCATTTTGACCTTTCCATAGCGCTTTTAATAGCCCTTCAAAAAGAGAGGGCAAGTAGTGAATTTGGCGAGTTTTTCGTATTTGGCGAGCTTGGTCTTGACGGAAGCGTTAAAAGCACGGCAAGCTTATTTTCTATTTTGCTTTTTTTAAGCACAAAGGTTAAAGAGGCGAAAGTTCTTGTGCCAAAAGAGATTGCGGCGGACGCCTTTATGATACCTAATTTGCAAATTTATGCGATTAGCAAGCTTGACGAGGCGATAAAATTTTTTATTGACGATGAGTTTAAGAGGCTTTGTCTTGTTAAACAAACTCATCCGCTTTTTGAAAATTTAACCGAAATTTGCGGTAAAAAATACGTTAAAAACCTGAAATTTGATCTGGATTTTAAGGATATAAAGGGGCAATTAAGAGCCAAAAGAGCCTGCCTGATAGCCGCATGCGGCATGCATAACATCATCTTTGAAGGAAGTCCCGGGTGTGGTAAAAGCATGAGCGCAAAACGCTTAAGATATATCCTTCCGCCTCAAAGTATAGATGAAATTTTACTAAGCTCGGCATACGCCTCTTTAAATTTACAAGACCACGAATTTAGTGCGCTTAGAGCCTTTAGAAATCCGCATCACACATCTACAAAAAGCTCGATATTTGGCGGCGGAACAAGTAGCGCTAAGATAGGCGAGGTGGCGCTTGCAAACGGGGGAATTTTGTTTTTTGACGAATTGCCCCACTTTGGAAAACAAATTTTAGAGAGTTTAAGGGAGCCGCTAGAGGATAATCAAATTCATATCTCAAGAGTAAATTCTAAAGTCACTTACAAGACAAAATTTATGTTTGTTGGCGCGATGAATCCTTGCCCATGCGGAAATTTACTCTCAAAGCAGCTAAATTGCAGATGTTTAGAGGCTGACATCAAAAGATATAAGGCTAAAATTTCAGAGCCTCTTTTAGATAGAATTGATATCCACGTGCTTATGGACGAGGTTTCAAGCGACGATAGAAGCGATACAACGAGCGCTGATATGCAGCGTGAGGTTTTGCGCGTTTTTGAAATTCAGATGAAAAGAGGACAGAGCGAACTAAACGGCAAATTAAGCGACAAAGAGATAGCTAAATTTTGTATTTGCGATAGCGAGGCAAAGAGCGCGCTTGATATGTCGGTTGGGCGATTTGCATTAACTCAACGCGGCATAAATAAGACTTTAAAAGTAGCTCGCACGATCGCCGATCTTGAGGACTCGCAAATCATAAAGAAATCTCACATCCTAGAAGCGCTTAGTTATAGAGTAAGGAGCGAAGTTTGAAGAAGCTTTTTATGAGCACGGCGGAGCTTGATCTAAGAGCTTGCGCGGAATTTGGCTTAAATGATGAAATTTTGATGGAAAATGCAGTCTGGGCTCTTGCTAAAGAGGTGCGTAAAAAGGTTAAAAAGGGCGCTAAAATTTTAGGCGTATGCGGAAGCGGAAATAACGCTGCGGACGTGGTTGCCGCACTTAGAATGCTAAGCGGTGAGTTTGAGTGCGAGGCGTTTTTGGCTTTTGAAAAGCAAAATGAGATGCTTAAAACTCAGATGAGTAGAGCGAGTAAGCTTGGCGTTAAATTTGTTAAAAATATAAGCGAGTATAAATGCATAATCGACGGGATTTTCGGCTCAGGGCTAAACAGGAAGTTGAGCTCGCAAACGATAAGTTTGATAAATCTTATAAATTCAAAAAAGGCTTACAA
The DNA here is from genome assembly GCA_030532465.1 of Campylobacter sp. Taxonomy (GTDB): domain Bacteria; phylum Campylobacterota; class Campylobacteria; order Campylobacterales; family Campylobacteraceae; genus Campylobacter_A. The sequence goes on from JAUNLC010000007.1 coordinate 32,670, forward strand.
GATAGCTTGCGATATACCAAGCGGGCTTGATAAGTTCGGAAATGGACTTGGAGCCGTTTTTAAAGCGGATACGACTATCACTATGGGGGCTGGAAAGGTCGCTCTTTATTCGGATTTCGCAAAGGATTTTACGGGCAGGATCAGGGTTGCAAATTTGGGGATGGGGGCTTGTAAATTTGAGACTGAAACTAATATCTTTAAGCTTAGTAAGTCCGATATGAAACTTCCTTTTAGGTGTAAGGCTAACACTAACAAGGGTGATTTCGGACATCTTTTTGTTGTTAGCGGTGAGTTTGGCGGAGCCGCTAAAATCGCTGCAAAAGCGGCTTTAACTATGGGAGCGGGGCTTGTTAGCATAGTTAGCGATAGGGGGGATCTTAGAGCTAGCGCGCTTTTTATGCAATCAAAAAATATAACCGAAAAGATGTCTTACGGAGCTCTTGGCATGGGACTTGGAAAGCTAAATGAATCTAAAAAAGAGGAGCTTTTCAAAGAGCTGGAGGGTAAAAAAGCCCTTGTTATAGATGCCGATCTTTGCTACGAGAAAAAGACCATAGAGCTTTTAAAGATAAAAAAAGATATCGTCATAACCCCTCACCCAAAGGAGTTTAGCGCGTTCTTAGAACTTGGGGGATTTGGAAAATTTAACGTGAGCGAAATTCAGCAAAACCGCTTTAAATTCGCTCAAATGTGGAGTGAAAAATTCTCTAACGTCTTGGTGCTAAAAGGGGCTAACACCATAATCGCTCAAAACGGCAAAATTTATCTTATGCCTTATGGGGACGCCTCTTTATCAAAAGGCGGAAGCGGAGACGCTCTTAGCGGCATAATCGTATCTTTGCTAGCTCAAGGATATCCTGCGCTTGATGCGGCGATTAGCGGCACCTTGGCTCACGCTTTAAGCGTTAAAAATTTAAAACAAAACAACTACTCCATAACTGCAAAAGATATTATAAAAGGGCTTAAATGGTTACGAAAAAAATAGCGGTTTTATTTAGCGGAAGCGGATCGAATTTAGAGGCGATTTTGTCAAAAATTCACAATAAAATTTTTAATAACATAAAAATCCAAGTCGTCCTAACGCTAACAAACAAGGCTAACGCTTACGGCATAGAGCGAGCACGCAGATACGGGCTTGAAAGCGTAGTTATAGAGCATACTAAATTTAACTCACGCGAAGAATTTGATGCCGCGTTAGTTAGCGAGATTAAAAAATATAATGTCGATCTGGTCGTTTTGGCAGGTTTTATGAGAATTCTAACCCCTGTTTTTACCACTCAAATTAAGGCCATCAACCTTCATCCTTCGCTGCTGCCTCTTTTTAAAGGCGCTCACGCTATCAAGGAGAGTTTTGAAAGCGATATGTTAGTCGGAGGCGTTAGCGTGCATTATGTTAGCGAAGAGCTTGACGGCGGAAAGCTTATCATGCAAAGGGCTTTTGAAAAAGATGAAAGTATGAGTATAGAGGAGTTTGAAGCTAAAATTCACGCCATAGAGCATGAAATTTTGCCTGAAAGTATTATAAAAATTCTTTGCAAGGCATAAATTTAGCCCTTTTTAACGGGCTAAATTTGGATTATTTTAAATTCTCTACCTTAAACCCGCCGCCAAATGCCTTATAAATTTCTACGATGGAATTGATTAAATTTAAATTCGCATTTACATCTTGAAGCTTGCTTGCAAGCAGATTTCTTTGAGCGTCAAGTAGCTCAAGATGACTGCTGTAACCCTCTTCAAATTTACTCTTTGCTATCTCATAAATTTTTTCTTGCGAATTTAGCAGAGCCTTTGCGCTCTTTTGAGAAAGCTTAGCATTTTCTCTTCTTAAAAGAGCGTCTCTAACCTCGCTTAGAGCCGTTTTTACACTTTTTTCATAGACTAACGCCGCTATTTGCTCGTTAGTTTCTGCAATTTTTACATTGTTTTTTATGCGCCCGTTATCAAATATCTTTTGCGTTAGCGATCCGCCCAAGCTCCAAGTATTGGCATTTGCGTTAAATAGCCTTGCTAAATCGCTACTAACAAAGCCCAAAAGTCCTGTTAGCGATATGGACGGGTAGTATGCCGCTTTAGATACGCCAATGAGCGCATTTGTGGCCTTTAAATTCTCATAAGCGCTTGCTATGTCGCTTCTTCTAAGCAAGATATCAGAGCTTATGCCCGCACTGATCTTAGGCTCTTGCGGAAGCTTTTTGGAGCTTTTAACGGCGCCTTTTAAAATTTCGTCGTTGCTCTTGCCGCTCATCACGCTTAGTGAGCTAACGGCTAAATTTATGAAGTTTTGAACCTCTATCAAGCTTACTTTGGTGCTTTCTACCTGAGCCTTGCTTTGTAAAAAAGTGATATTGTCTATACTTCCCATCTCAAGCTGGGTTTTTCTAAATTTCATCGTCTCTTCATAGCTTTTTAGAGTATCAAGAAGAACCTGCTCTCTCATATTAAGCGATACTAGGATAAAGTATCTTTTAGCTACGTTTGAGGCTATGCTAAGTCTAGCCGTGTCATAGTCAAATTTAGTAGCCTTAAGACTTGATTTTGAAGCCTCTATGCTGTTTTTAACTCTGCCCCAAAGGTCGATCTCGTAGTTTAAACCCAAATTTAGAGCGTAATTTGTGTATTTGATATTGTCTTGTTTTGTGTAAGTTTCACCGCTTGTTCTTGCTCTTGTCGCCGAGCCGTTTAAATTTATGCTAGGAAGTAGGTCTGCGCTTGATATCCCAAGCATCGCTTCGGCTTTTTGCAAATTTAAAAAAGCCATTTTAAGATCGATGTTGTTTTGAAGCGTGTCTGTTATGAGAGAGTTTAAATTCTCATCCTTAAACTCCTCCCACCATCTATCGTTTATATCGCTTGTCTCAAATTTATAAATCGCTTCGAATTTAGTATCGACATTTGGCAAATCGGGTCTAAACGAGCAGCCTGCAAAAAATAAAGCTATAACGACCGCAAATAGACTACGCATGGCTTATCTCCTTAGTTTTTGGTCTTTTATCCCAAAATTTGTTGTTTAACTTTTCAAGCAGATAGTAAAACATCGGCACGAAAAATATCGCTATCGTAGTTGCCGCTATCATGCCGCCGATCACTCCTGTTCCGAGTGCATGACGAGAAGCGGCTCCCGCGCCTGTGCTTATAACCATAGGAAAGACTCCCAATGTAAATGCGATAGAGGTCATAACTATCGGACGAAATCTAAGTCTTGCCGCATTTATGGCCGCCTCAAATACACTCTTTCCGCTTTCGCGCTCTTGCATCGCAAATTCCACGATCAAAATCGCATTTTTAGCCGACAGTCCGATAAGAAGCAAAAGCCCTATCTGGAAATATATGTCATTAGTAAGCCCTCTAGCCCAAACCGCTACAAGCGAGCCAAATACCGCAAAAGGAACTGCCGTGATAACTGCAAGCGGGATAAGCCAGCGTTCATATTGCGCGGCTAGGATTAAAAAGACAAAAACCATACCAAAGATAAATGCCACTTGCCCTGTTCCTTGAGAGCTAACTTCCTGATAGGCGCTTCCAGACCAACTTATCGCGTATTCGTCATTTGAAAGAGTATCGGCTACTACTTCACTTATCGCCTTTATAGCGTCTCCCGATGTATAGCCCGGGCTTGGATCACCCATGATTTTAGCCGCAGGAAAGAGGTTAAATCTATCCACGATATCAGGACCCACTCCTCGCTTGAGCGTGACAAGCGAATTTAGCGGTATCATCTCACCGCTATTTGACTTAACAAAGATGTTTCTAAAATCCTCAGGCGAATTTCTATACTTATCAACAGCCCTCACATAGACATTGTATGACTTGCCTAACATATTAAAATCATTCACATAATATGAGCCGATGGTTGAAGTTATGGTGCTAAATATATCAGGCTCGCTCACTCCTAATAGCTTGGCTTTTTGCTTATCTACCGTCAGATTATACTGCGGATAAGTCGTTTCAAGCGTGGTTCTAACGCTTCTAAGCTCCGGGCGGGCATTTGCCGCCGCAACGACTTTTAGAGCGTCTTTTTCGATCTCGTTATATGTTTTACCCGTTTTGTTAAGCAAATACATATCAAATCCGCCCGTTATACTAAGCCCTGTTATAGGCGGAACGTTTACCACAAAGGTCATAGACTCTTTTGAGCCCCATAAAATTTTATTAAAATGCCCGACTAAGGCTTGCGCCGAACTATCCTCAGACCTACGCTCGCTCCAATCTTTTAGCCTTATAAACGCTACCGCTGCGTTTTCTTTAAGCGCGCCTGCAAACATATCATATCCCACAAGTCCGGTTGCAAATTCTACATTCGGATTTTTGGTAAAGGCTTGGCTTATATCTCTCATCTCCTCTTTGGTTCTGTTGATTGCCGAGGCTGGAGGAAGCGAGGTTATGGCGATGATGGAGCCTTTATCTTCAGGCGGCACTAGGCTGCTTGGAATTTTGTTAAACAGAGCAAATATCGCATAGCCCATTATGCCTATAACGATAAAACTTGGGATGATATGTCTTAATACTTTAGCAACTCCTGCGGTAAATACTTTCGTGCTCCAGTCAAAAAATTCGTTAAATTTACGCACGAACCAAAAGGGTTTTGACTCTTGTTTTTTAAGCATAACCACACAAAGAGCGGGTGTTAGAGTAAGCGCTACAAATCCCGAAATACAAACCGAAACGACTAAAGTTAGCGCAAATTGGCGCTGTATAACGCCTACAAATCCTTCCATAAAAGCAACCGGGATAAATACCGCAGAAAGAACAAGCACTATAGATACCACCGGTGCGGCGACTTCTTGCATCGCTTTTATAGCCGCATCTCTTACGCTGATGCCCTCTTCTTCGTGTAAAATTCTCTCTACGTTTTCTATAACGATGATCGCATCATCAACGACTATTCCTATGGCAAGCACAAGGGCAAAAAGGGTTATCAAATTTATGGTAAATCCCATCGCATAAAGTCCTGCAAATGTCCCTATGATAGATACAGGCACCGCAAGCATAGGGATGATAGTCGCTCTAAAGCTTTTTAAGAACATATACATAACTACCATCACAAGCACCATCGCCTCCAAAAAGGTCTTCATAACCTCATTTATGGATACTTGTATGAATTCGGTAGGATTGTAAGCTACCGTGTGCTTAAAGCCTGCCGGAAAATTTTTGGATAGCTCGTCAAGCTTTTTGTTTACGGCGTTTGCCGTTGCAAGAGCGTTTGCGCCGTTTTGTAAGAAAATGAGCATAGGCACCATCTTTTGCCCGTTTAGCATACCTTCAAACACATAGCTTCTTGCACCAAGCTCAACCTCTGCCACATCTTTTAGCTTTAGTATAGTGCCCTCTTTTGAGGTTCTTAAGATGATGTTTTCAAACTCTTGCACGCTTTTAAGTCGTCCTTCCGGTCTAATAGAAAACACATAAGGATTATCCGTAGAGTTTGGCTGCTCTCCTATCTTGCCCGTTGCGTATTGTTTGTTTTGTTGATTGATCGCGGCTATAACTTCGTTTGTGGATATGTTAAATTTAGCCAAAAGATCGGGCTTTAACCAAATTCTCATAGCGTAGTCTTTGTTACCTATTACGGCGGTATCGCCTACCCCGTCGACTCTTTTGATCTCATCTTCAATATTTGCCAAAACGTAGTTATGCATCTTGATGATATCCATATCTTCGGAAGTAAATGATATAACTTCAAGTATGCTTGAGCTTCTTTCTCTGACCGTTACGCCTCTTTGCTGAACTTCGCTAGGAAGCTTTGCAAGAGCGGCTTGAACACGGTTGTTTACATCGATCGCCGCCTGCTTTGAATCGGCTCCGATTTTAAAATACACGTTTATGCCCATAGTGCCGCTTGAGCTTGAGGTGCTTTGCATATAAAGCATATTTTCAACACCGTTTATCTGGTCTTCTATCACCGTTGCAACCGAGTCGGCGATAGTCTGTGCGTCGGCTCCCGTATATGAAGCGCTAACTGAAATTTGAGGAGGGGTAAGCTGCGGATACTCTTCGACGGGAAGTCCCTTGATCGCCATTGCGCCTGCTATTACTATGATTATAGATACGACCGTGGCAAATATCGGTCTATCTATAAAAAATTTAGAAAACATCTAGTTTTTCTCCTTATCGGCTTGCGCGTCGGCTCCGACTCTAATCTTTTTAAAGTTGTTTATGATGATTAGATCGCCCTCTTCAAGACCCTTGCTAACTACTGCGTAATCCTCTTTCTGGTATGAAATTTCCACATTTTTTTGAGTTACTTTTTGATCTTTTAAAACCAGCACAAAGGTATTCATCGCATCTTGCTGGATGGCAACTTGAGGAATTTTAAAGCCGCCTTTTTGATAAAATCCGTCCATTACCACATTTGCAAAGGCTCCGGGCATCAGTTTTAGCTCGCTATTTTCAAATTCCGCCTTAGCCAAAACGCTTCCGACGTTTACGTCTACGACGTTATCTATAAAATTCACTTTTCCTTTAAAGCTCTCATTTCCAAGCTTAAGAGTGGCGTTTGCGCCATTTTGAGCCCAAACTCCGCCTTCTACGTTTTTTATCCTGTTTAAATTATCCACATCGGCTATATAAAATCTAGCTTCGACAGGATCGATCTTAGTAAGCCTTACAAGAGGAGTGGTGCCAGAAGCTACAAATGAGCCTACGTCTATTAAATTTTCGCCCAAAATGCCGTCAAAAGGCGCAACTACTTTAGTATAGCCAAGATCGATTTTGGCATTTTTAGAATTTGCCTTTGCGTTTAGCAAATTTGCGTTTGCTATATCAAAAGCGGATTTTGCCATGTCAAATTCCTTCTGACTCACCGCCTTTTTTTCATGTAGTTTTTTAACTCTATTAAACTCGGTTTGCGCATTTTTAAGAGTAGCCATCGCCACTCCGACGTTTGCTTCAAGAGCGTCGTAGCTTGCTTGATACTTTTGAGGATCGATTAAAAAGAGCTCGTCTCCCTCTTTAACCATATCTCCGGCCTTAAAATACTGCTTTATGATCGTTCCTGAAACTTTTGGACGAAGGGTCACATCCTGCATGCTTACTATTTTTGCAGGATATTCAAAGGTTATCGCGATATCCTCTTTTTTTGCGGTTATGATATCTACTTTTGCAGGAGGCATTTGCGCTCTTTGCGAGGCTTGCTTGGAATTATCCTCTTTAAAGCAACCCGCAGAAAAGATTAAAATTCCCGCTAACGCCGATATAAATTTAAGTTTTTTCATATAATAGACCTTGAAATTTTGTTTAAGATAATTTGTAATTTAAGTTACAACTCATGTTTGCAATTATATTATGATTCATTTTGTTTGTCAATAAAACTAACCTTGATTATTTTCTTTGCAAATTCCGTTTAAAAATAAATTTACGCAGATTTGCACATGCTTTTGGCGCTCTTGCTCGGAAAGTTCTATGTCGCTATTTAGCAAAACCGCATTATAGTGATAAGGATTTCTTACTATAGCGCAAAATAGCGCTGCGGCGAGCTCAGGCTCTATAAAGCCGGCCAAATTCGCTCTAATCTCTTTTCTGTTAAAAAAATCGACCAAAATTTTATGTATCTTATTTAAAATTTGATCTAAAAACATTTTGCCTACCGTGCCTTCGTTTTTAGAGCCTTCGGCAAGCATTATTCGTGCTATCATCGTAGTTTTTTTATCGCAGACAATGTCAAAAAACAAGCTTGCGAATTTATGCAAGAAATCTTCGAGCTTATGAGAGAGTTTTAAGTCTATCTTTTCGTCTATTTCGTTGCAAAATTCATCTATGCCTCGCTCTACGATGGCTTTGAAAAGCCCTTCTTTGTTGTTAAAAAATTTATATATACTAGCCAAAGAACCGCCACTTTTGTCGATGATGTCGCTTAGGCTCGTGTTTTCATAGCCTTTTTCCAAAAATAATTCAAGTGCGACTTTCATAATCATCTCATATCTTTGATGTCCTCGTTTTGACATTTTCATGATTATTCCTTGCAGCTTTAAATTTAACTTTTACTATATCATTAAATTTATAAATTTAAGATTTAAATTCATTATTGTTTCGGATATACAAATATCGTCTCTCGCTCTATTTTTATGCGCTCTTTTTCATCTTTTGCATAAGCATTTATCCTAATCGGCGTAGGAGCGTCGTTTTTATCGCTTAAATTTAAATTTTTAGAAGTTAAAACGACTACAACCTTTTTCTTTGCGCCTCCTTTTAGCTCGATCGCCTCTTTCGGACGTGAAATTTTTATATTCGTATCATTCACGTCAAAATAGTAACTATGCGCCTTACTATCGGTATTTTGAAACAAAAACGTATATGCGTTTTCTATCTCGCCGTCATCTTTTATCTTATATAACTCACTCGTGCGATTTATGTTTAGCAGCATATACTCTTTTTTTGTGCTCATAAACGCTAAAATAACCGTCGCAACGCCGATAACCACCATATATCCGATAGTTCTAAATCTAAGATAATTAACCTTCTTACCAGATTTTAGCGAATTATCGCTTGTCCAATCTATAAGCGTCTTTTTACCGAGTTTGCTCATCACTTTGCTACACGCATCTACGCATTCAAGGCAGTTTATGCACTCAAGCTGCATGCCTTTTCTTATGTCTATGTGAGTAGGACAAATTTTTACGCACGCCTCACATCCCGTGCACTCATTTTCAGGCTCGGGCGGTTTTTTCCAAAGCTTTATATTTTTATCGTAAATTTTACCGCCGCGCTTCTCGTCATAAATTACCTGAATCGTGTCATCATCAAACATAACCGACTGAATTCTAGCGTAAGGGCAGACATATACGCAAAATTTTTCCGCCAGCCAAACGATGTCAAATACTAAAAATGCTGTGATAAAAAACCAAATTCCTACTAGAAATTTATGCTCGAGCGGATTTGAGATATAGGCGAAAAAATCTTCAGGCGGCACAAAAAACCACAAGAAATTTGCCGCAGCGATACAGGCAAGAGCCGAATACATAATAACTCCGGCGGTTTTTTTGCCAAATTCACCGCTTATAATCTTTTGTTTGTTATTTATATTTTTGTGAAGCTTTAAAATTTTAGTTTGGATTAAATCGCGATAAATCACTCGAAATATCGTCTGCGGACAGCTCCAGCCGCACCAAACCCTGCCGCCAAGCGTCGTAAGAAAAAATATAGTCAGAAAAAATATGATAAGCACAAATGGCATCAAATAAAGCTCTTGAGTGTCAAAAGAAGTAAATAGCAAATGAAGTTGCTTTTTATCAAAACTAAGCAGGAAAAAGTGGTTACCGCCGATGCGAATAAACGGCAATATAAGCGCGATACAGGTTAAAATCGAATAAAAAATATAGCGCTTTTTAGCGTAGTTTGAGTTGTGTTTTAAAGTTTTCTCGCTCATAAAAATCCTTGTGAAATTTCAAACGGTAAGTTACAAAATAATTATATTTTTTGCTAAATTATAATTTCAAACTTATTAAATATCTATTAATTGAGTTTTTATACTTAGTTTTTTATAATTTATCCAAAAATTCCAAACAGGAGGGAAAATGAAAAAATTATCAAGAAGAAGTTTTCTAAAAACGGGACTCGCCGCAGCTTCTATAAGCGCCGTAAGCGCGATAAATTTAAGTGCCGATGAGCAATCAAACGAGATAAAATGGGACAGTGAATTTGACGTGCTTATCGTAGGAAGCGGACTTAGCGCCAATGTAGCAGGTATCATAACGGCAGAAGCGGGGCTTAACACCGTTCTTATCGAAAAGATGTCGCGCACGGGAGGAAATTCCGTCGTATCTCAGCTTGATTTTGCCTGCGTGGGCTCTGATATTCAGGAAAAAGCAGGGATTAAGGATTCGGTTGAGCTTTTTATAAAAGATCTAAACAAGGCAGGCAAAGGCTTTAATCATATAGATCAAACCAGAAGAATTGCCGAAAATTCAAAAAGAGCGTATGAATTTATGAAGGCTCGCGGAGTGCAGTATTCAGACAAGCTAAAACATCTTGGCGGACATAGCGTTGCAAGAAGTTTAGAGACGGTAGGCGGTGGTGGAGCTTGCATACAAACGCTTAACGCGCACTTTGAAAACAAGGGCGGCAAGACGCTAAAACGAGTAAAGGCAGACGAGATCATTAAAGACAAAAACGGTGCGGTTATAGGGCTAAAGGTTAGAGAGGAGTATAAATTTGACAGAAAACTAAAAAATGACGATGCGCAAAATAGCTCCGGCGAGGTTAAATTTTATAAAGCTAAAAAGGCGGTCATCTTTGCTAGCGGCGGGTATTCTGCGGATAAGGAGTTTAAATTTATACAAAATCCAAGACTCTCTTTGGCGGCAACTCCTTCAAGCGCAGGTGCAACCGCAGGAGCTCTTAAAACTATGCTAAAAGCGGGAGCGACGCCTGTTCAGCTTAGTCTTGCCAGATACTCTTTTGGAATTCCGACCGAGGATTTGATATTTTCCATCATCGTGGATGGCAAAAATACAAAACGCTTTATGAACGAAGACGGCGATAGACAGACTCTTTCAAACAATATTTTAGAGAATATGCAAAACAACGATTCGACAATGTTTCCCGTGATCATTTTTGATAGTGTTGGTTTTGGCTCAAGCCACGATCCAAAGCGTCTTGAAGGATTTTTAGCTAGCGGAAAGCTTAAAAAATTTGACACACTTGAGGCTCTTGCACAGGAATTTAAGCTAAATTTGCAAACCCTAAACAGCGAGATAGAAAAATACAATAAGCTGATAAATGCAAAAACGGATAGCGATTTTAAGAAAGATTTAACCAAAAAGAGCGTTGCACCTATAGAAAAAACGCCGTTTTACGCTATTTTAGGAGCGCCGGGCATAAGCTATACTCAAGGCGGAGTAAGGACAAATTTAAATTTCGAAGTGCTTAGCGTGCAAGATGATAGCCCTATTAAAAATTTATATGCCATAGGAGAGGCTACGGGCGGAGTTCATGGATATAGCAGGCTTACGAGTTGTTCTGTGCCTGATTGTATAACTTCTGCGATGATAGCGGCTGAGCATATCGTAAAATAAATTTCGGCAAGAATGCTAAAATTTGTTTTTTTAACAGAGCGAATTTGAAATTTAAGAAAATTTAAGTATAATCGCAATCTATTTTAATTGAAAGGTGGTGAGGACGTTGCCTGGAATTAAGGTACATCCTAATGAGTCTTTTGACGAAGCGTATAGGAAATTCAAAAAGCAAGTCGATAGAAATCTTATCGTAACGGAAGTTCGTGCGAGAAGATTTTTCGAGCCTATGACTGAAATTCGCAAAAAGCAAAAAATTTCAGCTCGTAAAAAAATGCTTAAACGTCTTTATATGCTTAGACGCTACGAGTCAAAACTCTAACCAAATTAAACTAACTAACTTCGTGTTAGTTAGTTTAACTTCTTTATTAGCCTAAATTTGCCATAATATCCGCATTTTTAAAGAAAAGGAAATTTATGCGTAAGTTATCCGTTAGCCAGGCCGCCGAAGTTTTAGGCATAACAAAAGAGGCGATTTATAACAGGATAAGACGAAATAGTTTAAAGTCAATCGACGAAAAAGGCGTTAAATACGTTTTAATCGAAGATGATGAAGCTACTAACCAGCCACAAACAAAAACTAAAACGACCAAAACAAACACTAAAAAATCCATAAAAAACGTTAGTGAAAATTTAACCGAAACCACCGAAGAGAGAAGTGAATTTATCAAATTTTTACTAACGCAACTTGAAGAGCTAAAAGAGCAAAACAGAAATTTGCAAGACGATAAAGAGCGCTTGCACGCGCAAAAAGAGCAAATTTTAATCTCCAACAAAGACGAAATCGCAGAAATTTACAAAGAGCGAGACGAGAAATTTAGATATTTTTTACAGATGCTTGAACGTCCGCTTTTAGCAAGGCAAAACGGCGAATATATCCGTCCGATCGATGTTGAATTCGACGAAGGTCATGAGATAGCTCATAGCGAGGAAAAGGCTAAATTCGATAATGAGGCAAAAGATGAAGCAAGGGTTAAAAAGTGGCTTAGCTTAAGCGAGTTTTTAAAAGGCTTAAATTTAAAAAACAAAAAGAAAAAAAAGATACAAAAACTGATCATTAAAAATATCGGCAAGTCAAAATTTATCAAATTTAAAGACGGCGTGATATGGGTAAGAAACGAAAAATCAATAAAACAGATAGTAGGTGAAGTATGAAAAGAATCAAAAAAATTGCAACTTATGCCGCTGTAGGCGGATTTGGCGCAGTAGTTATGGCAGGTCTTGCTGGATGTAGCGGAGGCGGCGAGGATCAAAGCGTAGTAAAAGAAGCCGCGCAAACTCAAGGAGCTTTCGTCATCATCGAAGAGACCGCACCCGGCGCTTACAAAGTGCTTGAGGAGTATCCAAGTAGCGAAACCAGAGTCGTGCTAAAGCAGCTTGACGGCAAGGAGCGCGTGCTAACAAAAGAGGAGATGGATAAGCTAATCGCCGAAGAAAACGCTAAGATCGATAGCGGCACTTCAAATTTGACAAAGCCCGATGCGCAGCTTAGTAGCGGCGGACTTAGTCTTGGCGAGGCTATCTTGGCATCTGCTGCGGGGTATTTGATAGGAAGCTGGATAGGAAATAAGCTTTTTAACAACCAAGCCTTTCAAAATCATCGCCAAGCGGCTTATAAAAATCCTTCGACTTACTCAAGAAGCGTTGATAGCTTTAACAAGGCTAAAGCTACAGGCTCGGCAGGCAAGCCTGCGGGCGGAAAGAGCGGATTTTTCGGTAGTGGAAGCAAGACTAATCAATCGGTAGGTGGGTGATGTTAAATTTAAAAAAAGTCAAGCCTTTAGATAAGGCGTTTTTAGAAAATATCGGCTTTGCTTGGCACACCGATAGCGACGATAGCTCGTATATCGCAGATGAGCTTGTAGAGGTTAGCGAGCAAGAGGCTGAGGCCTACTACGAGGCGGCAAACGAGCTATATGATATGTTTGTAACGGCGGGACAGCACATAATAGATAACAACCTATTTCACGAGGTTGGCATACCTTTTAATCTTGTTGATATGGTTAAAGAGAGCTGGGAAAACGAGGTTCATTGGCATCTTTACGGGCGCTTTGACCTCGCGGGAGGACTTAACGCAAAGCCTATAAAGCTCATTGAATTTAACGCCGATACGCCGACTGCGATATTTGAAACGGCGATAATCCAATGGGCGATTTTGAAATTTAACGGCATGGACGAAAGCTCGCAGTTTAACGATCTTTACGAGGCCTTAAAGGAAAATTTCAAGCGTCTTGTAACGCTTAGCGAGGATACAAACGAGTTTAGTAAGCTTTATGAGGGTTGGAAAATTCTGTTTAGCTCTATTGCAGGCAGTGTCGAGGATGAGCAGAGCGTAAAACTGCTTGAGTATATCGCTAAAGAAGCCGGGTTTCATACTGATTTTGCCTATGTTGATGAGGTTGAGTTTAACGATGAAGAGGGCATCTTCAAAGGCGGTGAAAATTACGAGTACTGGTTTAAGCTCATTCCTTGGGAGGATATTGCCGTTCAGGAGGGCGAACTCGCACTTATTCTTAAAAATATAATGGCAAACCAAAGAGCCATCATCTTAAATCCTGCCTATACACTGATGTTTCAAAGCAAGGGCATTTTAAAAATTCTTTGGGATCTTTATCCAAATCATCCGCTTTTGCTCGAAGCTTCAGACAAGCCGTTAGCTAACAAAAAGTGCGTTAAAAAGCCGATATTTGGGCGCGAAGGAGCAAACGTTAGCATTATAGAGGCTAACGGAGATGTTAGCGTTAGCAGCGAAGGTGAATACAGCCAAAACAGAGCCATATATCAGGAATTTTACGAATTTAACAAAGATGAAAGAGGTGATAGCTATCAGGCGGGAGTATTTTTTGCCTACGAAGCTTGCGCGCTTGGATATAGAAAAGGCGGAGAGATTTTAAACAACTCTTCTAAATTCGTAGGACACTACATAAAGGAGTAGGCATGAAAATAGTTTGCCTTGATGCTTCGACTTTAGGAAGCGATGTTAGTCTTGATGTTTTTGCTAAATTCGGTGAGTTTGTAAGCTATGATAAGACCGATAGAGGCGAGACTATAGAGCGTTTAAAGGGCGCTGATGTCGTGATAACCAACAAGGTTATAATTGACCGTGACGTTATGGACGCGACGAATTTAAAGCTAGTTTGCATAAGCGCAACTGGCATGAATAACGTTGATTTAGATTATGCAAAAGTTAAAAACATAGCCGTTAAAAACGTCGCAGGGTATTCAACTAACAGCGTTGTGCAACACACCTTTGCGTGTTTGTTAGCGTTAGTAAATCGCATCAAATTTTATGATGATTACGTCCAAAGCGGCAAGTGGATAAAGAGCGAAATTTTTACGAATTTAGATAGAACTATCGGCGAGATAAGCGGCAAGAATTTCGGCATCATCGGACTTGGAGAGATAGGACGAAACGTGGCTAGGATAGCTGCGGCCTTTGGTGCAAACGTAAGTTATTTTTCAACAAGCGGAGTAAACGATAACGCCGAGTTTAAAAGGCAAAATTTGGATGAACTTTTAAAGAGTTGCGATATCGTAAGCATACACGCTCCTCTTAATGAAAAAACACGAAATTTAATCTCTTCTAAAGAGCTAAATTTGATGAAAAAGGGCGCGGTGCTTATGAATTTCGGGCGCGGCGGGATAGTTGATGAAATCGCACTTGCCAAAACGATCGATGAGCGAAATTTGATGGCTTGCATAGATGTGCTTGAAAGCGAGCCGATGAAGCAAAATCATCCACTTTTAAATATCAAAAACAAAGAAAATTTGATAATCACACCGCATGTGGCGTGGGCGAGCAAAGAGGCGCGCGAAAAACTCATAAATTTGATAGTAAAAAATATAGAAAATTTTATAAATGGGCTATGATATAAGCTATCACGCAATCAGCAAAGAGGAGATGCAAAAGTGGTATTTTGATCCGCTAAAATGGACTAAAAACGGCGATTTTGAGCGTATCAAAAAGGTTGCCGAGCAAGGCGGGATAGAGGAATTTTACGCTGAAAAATACAAAGACGGCTTTAGCCATGCGGTCAATTATAAGCAAGATGACGTCTTTAATAAAACGCATGGATTTCATATCGCTATAGCGCAAGGAATTTTTAGAAAATACTTCTACACGCGCGGCACGGCAATAAGCTTTTTAGCCGAGCAAAATCCTAAATTTAAAGCTTATATTAGCGATTGGCGTGAGGTTTTGCCGAGTGAATTTTTAGATAAATTTAGCGGTAAAATTTATAACGAAATTTCTCAAAATTACTGCTGCGGAGCGTATTTAGACGCAAGTAGCGTAGCTAGACTTAGGCGAGATTATGACGCGGATAGCGAGATAAGAAAAGCCGTTGACACATTTTACGCGCAGAATTTGCCCGTGTTTTTGGACGCTTTAAATTTCGCGATTGAGCTTAAGGCGGGGATACTTGAAGCAACCGAAGTCGTAGAGCCAAATCCTACCGATTTAAACAGCTCCGAGTCGTTTTCTAATCTTTTTAACTGCGATCCTAAAGGCGCGCTAATTTATGCACAAACCGCCGCCGCGCAAATTAATGAAGCTATAAGAATGAGCAAAGCAGGCAAAAATTCAGCTTCAACCCATGAGGAAAAATCGCTTTTTGATAAGATTAAGAGGCTGTTTAAATAAGACGCGCAGATATAAATTTGCTCGCGAAGTTTTATAGCAAACCGAAGTATATAAATTAAATTTAAGGAGAAAAAATGGCAACCGAACATAGTTTCGATATAAGCGCTCAAGTTGATCTGATGGAGGTTAAAAACGCTCTTGAGACTGCCAAAAAAGAAGTTAGCGCAAGATATGATTTTAAGGGTATCGCAAGCGAGATCGAACTAAACGAAAAGGATAAATTTATCACTCTTCTTAGCACCAGCGATAATAAAATCGACGCTTTAAAAGATATCGTTATCTCAAAGCTAATTAAGCGTAATATCCCGCCTGTAGCGGTTAGCGAAACTAAGCGCGAGAGCGCAAGCGGGGGCAATATAAAAGCAACTCTTAAGCTAAATGATACTCTCGATAGCGAAAATGCCAAGAAGATAACAAAGGCTATAAAAGATGCCAAGCTAAAGGTAACCGCCTCTATAAGAGGTGAAGAGGTAAGAGTCGTCGGGAAATCAATCGATGATCTGCAAGAGTGCATAAGGATCGTAAAGGCTTTAAACCTTGAGTTACCGCTTAGTTTTAGAAATTTAAAATAATTATAATACTTTTTTTGGTAAATTTACGACTATTGTATATAAGTATTGTTTTATAAAAAGGAATTAATTATGGGTTTTAAGAATATTATAGAAAAATTTGCAGTTAATTACGCTCATAATTCTATGCAAAAATCCCTTTACAACGGACTAAATATAAATATTTTAGATAATAAATTTAACAAAATTCCAAAGCCTGATACCGAGTATATGCTATATGCGCACGTGCCGTTTTGTCACACGTTTTGCCCTTACTGCTCGTTTCACAAGTATCATTACGAAAAGGAGCTTGCGACTCACTATTTTGCAAATTTACGCGATGAGATGAGGCAGGTTAAGGAGGCGGGATTTAACTTCACGTCGATGTATGTAGGCGGAGGAACGACCCTTATAAACGAGCCTGAGCTTGAAAAGACGCTTGTGCTTGCAAAGGAGCTTTTTGATATCAAAGATATCTCTTGCGAGAGCGATCCAAACCACATAGAGCCTGAAAATTTAAAGAGATTTCAAGGCCTCATCGACCGCTTAAGCGTAGGCGTGCAAAGCTTTGATGACGATATATTAAAAAAAGTTGCTAGATACGATCGCTTCGGCTCTAGCGCCGTGCTTCAAGAAAAGCTTAAAAAGGCGATGGGCGTGCTGCCTACGATGAGTCTTGATCTTATTTTTAACCTGCCAAATCAAACCAAAGAGCAGCTTTTAAACGACGTAAAAATCGCAAAATCAATCGCACCCGAGCAGATAACCTTCTATCCGCTTATGAAATCCCCGCTTACGCGTGACGCGATAGCAAGATCTCTTGGGGTTGATGATAGCGATAACGAACGCGAATTTTACGAGCTGATTTGCGAAAATTTCAGTGATTATCACCAAAGTAACGCTTGGGCGTTTGGTCGTGATAACGCAAATTTGCGCGATGAATACGTAGGAAGCCATCATGAGTATCTTGGAGTCGGAAGCGGTGCGTTTAGCTTCTTAAACGGCGAACTTCTTATAAATGCCTTTAACCTGCTTGATTACGGCAGGATGATAAAAAACCGCGAGAGTCCGGTGATCGCAAAATGCAGCTTTACTAAAAAAGAGCGCCTTAAATATATCTTTTTAACCGAGCTTTTTGACGGCGGAGTCGATATAGCAAAATACAACGAATTTAACAAAACAAGTATACATAAAGAGCTGTTTTTGGAGCTAAATTTACTAAAACTCGTAAATGCGATATACGAGGAAAACGGAGTTATAAAGCCGACATTTTTCGGTAAATATATCTGCCTTGTTTTGATGCGTGATTTTTATGCGGGTATGGATAAGGTTCGCGCGATATTTAAAGATGACGCTAAGATTAAGCGAAGCAAAAAACTACGCATAATGGAAGAGGATACAGAGCCGAATTTCGACAACTCTATCATCTCTCCAAAGGCTGCCGTTTAAGCAAAACCGATAAATTCAAGCAAAAATTTGCTTGAATTTTCTCACTTTATAATATTTAAAAATTTATACGTAATATCTATGTTTAAATAAAATATATTTGGTATTAAATTTTAGTTTCATTTAAACATTAAATTCTTATAATTCGTTAAATAAATTTTGATTGTGATTATTGGTAATATAAACTTCTGTTTTTAAAATTTAAAAATAATAAATTTTTATAAAGGAGGTTTTATGCACAAATTACTACAAAGAACGATTAGCAATTCTATTGTCGTAGCTTGTTTGCTCTCGCCATCGTTGCTTACCGCACAAGATAAGGTAAGCCAATCCACTTCCGTATCGAAAGTAAGGCTTGACGAGGTTGTAGTAACCGCCACAAAAACACCTATTGACGTAAGCAAAGTGCCTACAAACGTAAGTGTCGTATCTAAAGAGGACTTGGAGGTTAAACCAAATTCAAGCAACGCCTTTGACGCTATCGGCAATCTTGCAAACGTAAATGTAATTAAAAGTGGCGGTTTAAACACTATAAACATAAGAGGCATGACGCCTTCCGTGCTTGTAAACGGAAGGGATGTGAACTTCTTAAGCGTAACCCTTCTTTCTAGTGCGGGGCTTAACTCAAGCTCAATTGACAGAATAGAGCTTATAAAGGGTCCCCAAGCCGCAATACACGGTTCAAGAGCCGTTAGCGGCGTAATAAACGTTATAAAGAAAAAGGGCGATGCAAACAACCCGTATATAGAGCTTAAAGGTTTTGGCGCAAGCGGTAAAAGAGCGGGCGGAAATTTGACCTTTAGCGGCGGAAATTCGCTTGATGCGGGCACTTTGTCTTACTTTTTTGATATATCAAGCGACAAGCAAGATAAGTTTAAAACTCCAAAGGGCAATATAGATTTTATGGATTACGACCACAAAGACGTATTTGCAAGAGTTGATTATGCCTTTGACGATCATGAGATAGGATTTGACTATACTTATAGCGACACACAGGATCGGTTACGGCGGTAAAGGATTTTACTATCTAAATTCTCCTTGGAACGGTATCTATGAACTTAACAATAAATATAACGGCGGATTTTTCACATATAACGGCAAATTAAGCGAAAATTTCACTCTATTTTCAAATTTCGGAGTTGCCAAAAAAGATTATGGCTACATAAGCGGAACGCCTAATACAAAGCCTGAAAATTTCTTTGCAAAGCAAGACTTTGCCGATCATAGCGAGGATATAGTGCAAGGCGAGCTTAGAGGTACTTTAAATTTATTTGATGATAAGTTGAGAATTCTTGCCGGAGCGCAAGGTAAAAATACAAAGATAAAGGTAAAAGAAAAATCAAGAGCCGATTGGAGCACCAAAGAAAGCAGCGCTTCGCCGTTTGCTCAAGCCGAGTTTAAGCCCATAGATCATATCTTGCTGATAGCCGGGCTTAGGAACGATAGCTTTAAGACAGAGGATAAAAAGATGAGCAGAACTAGCCCGAATTTTGGCATATCTATCTTTCCTTTTGCAAACACGGATTATGATTATACTACCATTTGGAGCTCTTACTCTCATGCCTTTAGAACTCCGAGCTTTCAACAAAGATTTTTACCAAAGATGATGGGCGGCAATCCGAATTTAAAACCTGAAATCGCCAAAGGCTGGGAAGCCGGAGTAAAACAAAGATTATCAGATTGGGGTAGTGTCGAGTTTAGCTACTTTAAAACCGACTATAAAGAGATGATAAGGCTTATCAACCTTGGAGGTATGAATTTTTTATTTAAAAACGAAGATCAAGCCGTGCATAAAGGCTTTGAGCTATCTACCGAAATTTATCCTACGAATTGGCTTGGTTTAATCGCCTCATACTCTCGCACAAAAAGAGAGAACTCTAATGGAGTTAGACTGCTTGGTCAGCCTGATACCATGCTAAAATACGGCTTTGTGATCTCCGATATACCTAGTTTAGACGGACTATCTTTATCTGTTTTTGCTAAAAATTTGAGTGATTTTAAGTTAGCTAACGGCTCTACTCATCCAAGCAATAAAAAAACCGTTATGGATGCAAGAATGGCTTATAAATTCCAAGCCGGCAAATTTGTTATCGAGCCTTTTGCGCAGATAGAGAATTTAACCGATAAGACATATTACAACTCCTCTCCTGTGGGCATTGCACAATCTCGCGCATGGAAAGTAGGAGCAAATATGAGATATAACTTTTAAAAGGAGACAAGATGAAGAGAATTTTAGCTATCTATGTTCTGCTAGCGGCATTTGCTTCAAGTGTTTTAGCTCATAGCTTTTTTATAAGCGTAACCGAGGCGATGGCGCATAAGCCCGGAGGCGTAACGGCAAGCATAGGATATGGTCATGCGATGCCTATGGATGATTTTTATATGGGAAGTTTGCTTCAAAGTTATGAAATTTATGACCCCGATATGAAAAAGGCGAATTTGGGATTTGATCCAAAGGCTAACGAGGGGATAGAGCAAAGATATGCCAAGGAGGCTAGCAAGGAATTTCCTTCCGCTACTATATTTGAGGGAGATAGCTTTACTAGAAAGATCAAATTTGGCAACGACTCCAAAGTCGGAACCTATCAGATAGCGGCTACCACCAAAAGAGCGCATTTTTCTTTATGGAAGGATAATAAAGGCAGGATAAAAATGGGGCGCGTATATCTTGATGAGATAAAAGATGCAAAAGAGGTTATCTACAGTTCAAATTCTCAAAGCTTTGCCAAATCTTTTGTAAAAGTCGGAAAGTGGAGTGAGCCTGCGCCGCTTGGACACGATCTGGAGATCATTCCTATAAGCGATCTTTCAAATGTCAAAGTAGGAGACGTGGTTGAATTTAAGGTGCTGTTTAAAGGTGAGCCATTAAACGAGATGCAGGATATGAACCGAAAAGAGCTTAGAGGTTATAATAGTTTTTTCGGAGACGATAGCACATATTTTGTAGCAGGTCTTGTCATGAACGGAAAGGCGAAATTTAGAGTTGTTGCTCCCGGGCAGTGGTTAGCGTCGATATCTATGCAAAAGCCGGTAGATGAAAAGATAGCAAAAGATCTTATCGGCAAAGTAAGAACCATAGGCTATAGCGCAACCGTGACATTTTTTGTCCATGAAAGATAGTTAAATTTAGCCTCCATCGGGGGGGGGCTAAATTTTAGTTAAATCCTACGATTTTATCCTCGCCAAAAGAGCTGGCAAGTTCGCGCTTGATCTCGTTTTCAAAATCTTTAAGCGTAAAAATTCCATCATCTCTAACGGCGACTTTAAGGGCGGTATTTTTAAGCACGAGCATGATTTGCGCTCCGCTTAGATCAAATTTCGCAAGCTCTTTTATGTCAAATCCGTCTTCAAAGCTTGCATTTTCCGGCATAACTTTGCGCCAAATGGCAAGACGCGCGGCAAAATCGGGCTTTTTAAACTCTATTTTATAGTCAAACCTTCTTGAAAACGCACTATCAAAGCTTTGCAAGAAATTTGTCGTAGCTATCAAAACTCCTTCAAATTTCTCAATTTGTTCTAAAAAGATATTTTGCATCTGATTGTGCATTTTTTCGCTTCCGCTTGAGCTCTCGACTCTCGTGCTTAAAAACTGATCCGCCTCGTTTAAAAGAAGCACGGGCTCGCTCTTGCTTTTAGCGCAAATTTCTTTGTAAGTATCAAAAATTTTACGCACGTTTTGTTCGCTCTCGCCGACGTATTTACTTAAAATTTTAGAACAATCAAAGCTTAAAACCATCTTTTTAAGGCTCTTTGCAAGGCTCATCGCACTCATGGTTTTACCCGTTCCCGCCGCTCCGTAAAAGATGATTTTCACATCGATTCCACGGCGTGATTTTATCCCCCAGCTTGAAAGGCGGTTTAAGACCTTTTTATCAACCTGTTTTAAAATGGCGTCTAAAAGCTCTTTTGTCTTATCGTTTAACACGACATCTTCTATGCTTGTCGTAGGCTCGATAAGCTCGAAAATTTCCTGCTCTTTAACTATGCTTGCAAGCTCTAGTTTCTTGCTCTTTTTCTCGTTTTTAGGATGCATTATGCGCTGCAAGATATCATCATTTATAAAGTAGCTTCTGGAGATATTTCCAAAAGAGGTTAAAACCTCGTCATAATCGATAAGTCCGCTATCAATCAGCTTTGAGCCCTCATCAAGCAGACTGCGGTTTTTCATCCTTTCAAACTCATCTGCGCTTATTATGCTAACAAGCGAATTTAGATCGCGCGAGCTCTCAAAATCTCCTGCATACTCCTCTTTTAAAAGCGAGAGAAAGATAAGTTGTTCTTTTTTTTCAAGAGAATTCTCTTTAAAAATTTGCTCTATGCTTAGAGTTATTTTGCTTAAATTTAGCCTTTTGTCTATTATCTCTTCTAAAGTTTTCAGCTCGGATTCAAGACGATTTTTAGCCTCGTTTGAGACGTTTGGATCAAAAAGCGAAAGCCTAGCGTAAAGCTCTATACGCAAAAACTGATCTTTTAGATACTCCAAATGATCGCTATAAGCGGAAATTTCAGGCATCTTAACGCCAATATCGCCGTTTTCTAAAATTTTTAAGAAGGCTGTGGATAGTGAAATTTCAGTATGCAAAAGCGAGAGCAAATTTGACTGGTTTGGCTTGGTTTCGGCAGTTTTAAAGATACTAAATCCTTGAGTTAGCCAGCCATTATCGATAAGCGATCTGATATCGCTTAAGTGATCTAAGAATTTATACTCCTCTTCGCCAAATATCGATTTAAGCACCTCATAAACGCTATTTTGCGATATACCTTCTATGTAGGATTTGCTTAGAAAGCGAAGAATGTCCTCTTGGCTTTTATTGCAGTTTATAAGCGAGCTTAAATTCGAGTTTTTGACTTTGGGATCAATAAATTCAAGTAGATATTTCACCGATTTCACCCTTTGCGATCTGATCTTTAAGCACTCGTTTTAACACCTTGCCCGTTGCGTTTTTAGGCAGCTCTTTAACGAAGTGGATATGCTTTGGAATTTTAAAATTCGCCAGCTGCTTTTTAAGGTGAGCGCGTATGCTTTTTTCATCCGTGCTCATATCCTCTTTAAACTGGATAAACGCCACAACCTCCTCATCGGCATGAACATCGCGTATGCCCACGACAGCCGCAGCCTCGATCGTTTCAAGCTTAAAGAGCACCTCTTCGATTTCGCGCGGATATATATTGATACCCTTTGAGATAATCAGATCTTTTTTGCGATCGACGATAAAGAGATATCCATCCTCATCAACCTTGCCAAGATCGCCCGTCCTTAGCCAGCCGTTCATGATGGTTTCGTCGGTGGCATCGGGCATATTTAAGTATCCTTGCATGACGCAATCACCCTTTACGATGATCTCGCCGACCTCACCTATAGGAACCTCCATCATCTCGTCATTTACTATCTTGATCTGATATCCCGGAAGCGGCAAACCAACGCTTGCAACCTTTTGCTTATGGCTTGGATTTATCGCAACCGCGGGAGAGCATTCGCTAAGACCGTATCCTTCAAGCAGTTTAGCGCGAGGAAATTTCTTTTTAAAGTCGATTATAGTTTGCTCTGCAAGCGGAGCTGCGCCGCTGATAAAGAGTCTTACACAGTTAAACCACTTAAAATACCATGGAATTTTCGCCTTGCCGATAGCCGTATATATCGCAGGAACTCCAAGAAATATCGTAGCTCTTTTAAGCAGGGTCTGTTTAAGCACGTTTGAAAACGGAAAGACTGATTTAACAAGTATCATGGCGCTTGCCGAATATATAGGAAGCAGTATCATAACCGTAAGCGTGAAGCTGTGAAACATCGGTAAAAAGACCATAAATCTATCTTTTTTACCGATATAAAAGAGCTCCATAGCGCCTATGATGTTTGAAAATACGTTGCGATAACTTAACATCGCGCCTTTTGGCTTGCCTGTCGTGCCTGAAGTGTAGATGATGTGAGCTAGATCGTCAAGCGTTGGCTGCTTGGTCAAATTTAACTCTATCTTGCACATTCTGGCTTGGTTGAAGCTGATGTTTGTTTCGTTTAGATGTTCAAATTCGCCTATCCAGATTATCTTTTTGATATTTGTTTTGTTTTCAAGCCCTTTGATCTCTTTTGCAAGGTTTGCCGTTGCAAATAAAATTTTAGCCGAACAGTCGTTTAGGATGTATTCAAACTCTTCGTATTTTAAGAACGTATTGATAGGCACGGCTACCGCTCCGATAGCCGAGATCGCAAAGTAAGAGGTGATAAATTCCTCCGAATTTGAAACTATCATCGCCACCTTGTCGCCAAATCCTATGCCCGAGCTTTGCAGGTATGCAGCTACGGCATCTATCTCAAATTTTAAATCCGCGTAGTTTCTTTTATACCCTTCGCCGTAGACGGCTATGCCGTTTTTGTTTTTTTTGTAAGCGGCGCTAAACATCTCATAGAAATTTTGATAAACATATACCATATCTTGCCTTAGAATTTATATTTGACACCTAAATTTACGATTTGGGCGTTTGCTCTTTCAAATTTGCCGTCCGGATAAAATTGCATAGTTCTAGTAACCTCTCTAGCTTTTCTATCTTGATACATGTAGGCAAATCCAAGCTCTAAGTCATCGTTAAATTTGTAGTTAAAACCTGTCGAATACACATAAGACTTCGTATCAGGCAGCTCAAATCCTGTTTTATCAGCTCTAGAAGCCGCCTCGTCATACATGAAGCCGGCCATCACTCTTAGCTTCTTTGTAGCATCGTGAGCCACACCTACGCGGTATGAGTTGGTATCTTTCCAGTCTCTTGCATGCGGTTTATCGTATGCTTGAAAGAATGGATTTGCGTTATGAGCCGCGGTTGCGTTATCGTAGTTAAAGTCAAGCTCTTTCCATGCCGACCAGTAAGTTCTCTCATAAGCAAACATAAATGTCGTATCTTTAAATTTGTATGAAGTGGCTAAAATAAGAGCCGCCGGCATAGGTACTTGAACTCTTGCTTTATCGTCATAATCGGCTCCCACAGGCACATCTATCTTGGCATTGCCTCTTAGCTTCATCATCACTTTTGAGCGGTAAGTAGCAGCTAGGCTGAAATTTTCGGTAGGTTTATATGTAAGCGCTATGTTGTAGCCGAAATTTATACCGTCACCTTTTAGCGTTCGGCTTGTTGCTCCTCTCATAGGTATCATCGCTTCGCTTGAGGCTCTTCCTTGCGAGTAAAGCGCTCTTAGACCAAAGCCTATAGCAAGATCGTCGGTTATCCTGTAAGCTGCGGTTGGATTTACCTCAAAAACTTTTAGTTGAAATTTTTGTGCAGTTGCTTTTGCAGCAGGGTGATCCCATCTCATGGCAATTCCCGCCGGAGCAAATAAAGAAAGACCAAATCTCCAGTTTGCGTAGTATTCAGGTGATACGAAGTGAAATGTCGGAGCAAAGGCTCTTGCGGCTTTTGACTCGTATTTTTGACCGTTTTTATCGCTAAATTTTATCCTGTTAAGGTGCAGATACGAAAACGAATTTTCAAAATAATGTCTAGAGTCATCCAAAAACACCATATTTGCAGGGTTATAGTAAGATGCATCAGGACCAAAGCTTGTGGCGACGTTTGAGTTTAAAAGAGCGGTTCCGTCGCTGCTTTGCTCTGAAATTTTAAAGCCCGCACCAAACATTACGCTGCAAGCAACTAAAGATGTAACCATAATTTTTTTCATAAAACACTCCTGTTTTGTAAATTTTTTAAAAGTATTATCTCATCCGCCCAGATACTTTCGTCAATCGTCTCAAGTATGAGCGGGATGTCGTCTATCCTATCGTCGTTCATGATGTTTTCAAAGGTCTCAAGCCCCAAAAATCCCTTGCCGAGGCTCTCGTGTCTATCTTTTTTAGAGCCTATGCCGAATTTTGAATCGTTTAGATGCATACCGCTTAGGTATTTAAATCCTATGAGCTCGTCAAATTCGCGCATGGTTTTTTCGTAACCCTGCTTGGATTTTATGTCATATCCCGCAGAAAATGTGTGACAGGTATCAAGGCAAACGCCTATGCGAGATTTGTCGTTGCATTTATTTATGAGGTATGCAAGATGTTCGAATTTAAAGCCGAGATTACTTCCTTGACCTGCGGTGTTTTCTATCACAAGCTTTACGTTTGCGCTATTTTCAAGGATGAAATTTATAGAATTTGCGATGTGATCTAAACAGGCTTCGGTTGAAATTTCTTTTAAGTGCGAGCCGGGGTGAAAATTTATAAGCTCAAGTCCAAGCTCCTCAACTCTTGCCACTTCGTCTAAGAAAGCGTCTATGGAAATTTGGCGTTTCTCGTCGTCAAAATGTCCTAAATTTATAAGGTAGCTATTGTGCGGCAAGACGTGCTTGGGACTTATCTTTGCAAGGCGCAAATTCTCTTTAAATTTGGTTATATTTTCTTGCGTCAACGGCTTTGCGTTCCATTGACGTTGATTTTTCACGAATAACGCAAATGCATTTGCGCCGATTTTCATCGCATTTAAAGGCGCATTTTCTACGCCGCCGCTAGCGCTTACGTGCGCTCCGATATACTTCATTAAAGCTCTTTTATTATTATTTTTATACGGTTTTTTGTGTCGTAAAAACTTGTGAGGTTATTACAAACCTCATATTTTAATGAATATTTGCTTATATCTTGTTTGAACCCGCACGAATTTGTTTCTAAATTCGCCTTGTCGTATATCGGTTGCCTTTGCAAAATTTCGCTAAAAAGCTCGTCGTAATGCTCATTTGCTAAAAATTTTCTATTGAATTCTCGCTTCTCGTAGCATACTTGATTTGTGCAAATTCTATCGCCTATTTTAATATTTAGGGTATTTACTCCCGAGCTATAAATTTGCAAATTTAATGAATTTTTACTCTTGTGCAAAAAGCCGACATCGTTGATTTTGATAGCGGGAGAAAGGATGGTGATCTGAAATCCGTTTGACACCTTGGGAGCATTAAGACCGGCGCAACTTGAAAGAAATAACACAGCTAACACAAAAGACAAATTTTTTAATATTTTCTTCATCTACAAACTCTTTTCTTAAGCTAATTTTAAATATTGTTAAGATAAAATCACAATTCCGCAATTTAGTGGCCCATTCGTCTAGCGGTTAGGACATCGCCCTTTCACGGCGGTAACACGAGTTCGAGTCTCGTATGGGTCACCATTTTATCAGACATTCTCTTAATGCTTTATTTATTAAACCAAACGACAAATTTTTGATTTATCTTAAAAACGGTTTTGGAATTTACCCCAAACTTCTATCTTTGTAGTATAATTTGACCTTTGATAAATAACTAAAGGTGCAAAATGACATATTTTCAGTGTGATTACGCAGGCGGCG
>JAUNLC010000048.1 GCA_030532465.1 Campylobacter sp.
AATTTAGTATTTTAAGAATATCTCTTTTTGGCCTTTGCCAAGAGTTAGCACGGCTTCGCCTTTTTTGAAGTGTATCTCTACGCCGTCATCGTTAGCAAGTCTTGTTCCGCTGCCTGCAACAGCATTTTTTAAGTTAAATTTATGCCCTTTGGTATCGGTTAAAACAGCAGTTTCAAATTGATCGGCTGAAACCAATACAACCTTATATTTACTATCTTTTACGCCTGTAAACTGCATAGTCTCAAGCTCTGCAACTTTCACGGCAGGCGCCTCTTGCTTTTGAGTCATATTTGCACAACCGCTTAATAAAGCAATAGCAGCCAAAGAGGAAACTAAAATCTTTTTCATAATCAATCCTTTCAAAATAATTATGCGTAACATTACCACAAAAAGTTAAATGTTTAGTTTTTTGAAACTATTAAATTTATCAATCGCAAAATTTAAATAGTATCCATCAAAACCAGCTCGGTTTAGCTGCGGTAATCTCACCGTCACTCATGGTAAACTGCTCCAGACTTCCGGCTTTTGCTTGGATACATATAAATTTCAGCTCACTTTCATTGCTTGCCTTAAAACATCGCTCGCCTTTAGGCTTTATCGATATAACATCACCCGCTTTGATCCTGAATTCATCGCCGTCGATAAACAGCTCTCCATACCCTTTAACAACGATATATATCTCCTCGTTTTGTTTGTGAGCGTGGACAAACGGCACGCTAACACCTTTTGGAAGGGTATTTATAGAAATTTCACAGCCTGTAAGTTCAAGCTTATCGTGAAGCTCCTCACGATTTTCTTTTTGAAGCGAGATGAGTTTATAATTGTTTCCTTGTCTTGTCATGTTTTGCTCCTTAATTTAATTAGACATCTAACTTTTAAATCAAAATTTTTTAAACCTCTTGAAAATTTAAAACAGCTTTTTGTAAAAGTCTTTCCAAAATTTCAGCCTCCATTTCAGAAAATCCGTTATAAACTATAGAATTTAACTCTTCTGCTATACTCTCAAAAACAGACTTTAATCGGATACTTTTTTCAGTTAGTTTTACAAGAACTATTCGCCCGTCTTCGTCATCTTTAAACCTACTTACATATCCGCATGTTTCAAGCTTTTCGACCAGTACCGTAACTGTTGGCTTGGTTTTTGATATGCGTTTTGCAATCTCGCCCATATCATGCTCTTTTTCATCAAAAAGTATCGCTATTATATCGCCGTGACTAGGAGAAATATCGACGATACCATGCTCTTTTAGCTTTGAAACGATAAATTTATTCGCTCTTTCTCTTAGTTTAGACGCTAAAGAAACAGCGTTTTTATTTAAATTTTGATTTTTCATAGGCAGATTATATTTAGATATCTAACTTTTGTCAAGAGATAAATTTAAATTCTTTTAGCTCACAAAAGCCGATCATCGCATTCATTAAGGCAAATCGTTTGGCGCTAGCTAGCCTTTTCATATCTATATCGCCTTCTCGCAAAAATCCGTCCTCAAGCAGCCTCGCTCTAGTAGTTCCGTTTAAAAGCGGCGTTTTAGGCGTTACCCAGCCATCATCAAAAATCGCTAAATTTGCGATACTTGTATCGGTTATAAATTTATCTTTTATCATAATAATTTCGTCAAATTTACCTTTTGCACCGTCTATTTGGCTTCTATCGAGAAATTTTTTAGAGTAACCGAAATTTATGGGAGTAAGTTTAAATTCATTAAATTCGCGAAATTTATAAGGAAAATAATATGCCTCTTTTAAATTTCCGCTCATATCGTAAATCACTTTTGCTCTAACTACCCCGTCAAGCGGTGAATTTAGCAACTTTTCAAGATTAAATTTCGCCTTTATATCGCCAAGAGAGTAGGCGATACGCCTTTTGTGAAACTCTAAATTTTGAGGTACGAAGTCTAAAATTTTAATCGTTTCAAATAGGAAAATTGACTTTCGCCAAGAGTTCATCATACTCCCTTTTAGCCTCGCTAGCAGCGGTAATTCCGCCGCCGCTATAAAAATAAAGCCCGTTTTCTTCGCGTTTTACAAATCTTATAAGCACAAAGCTTTGTAAAATTTGTCCGTCAAAATGGATAAAAATCCCCGTATAAAAGCCGCGCGGGTTTACTTCGCACTCTTTTATCGCTTCGCATGCACGTTTTTTCGGCGAGCCTGCGATAGAGCCTGCGGGCAAGAGCGCTTCAAATATATCGCCAAAGCCTAAATTTTCGCGCAACCTTCCGCTTACATGCGAGCTTGTTTGATAAAGCGCGCCCACTCGCTCGATAAAGCGAAATTTCTCGACTCTAACATCTTCAGCCACAGCCAAAAGCTCATCTTGCATAAGCTCTACCATAGCCTTTTGCTCGCGAATTTCTTTTTTGTCGGCTAGAAGAATTTCTCTTGCATTCTCTATATCCGCACTTATGGTGCCCTTCATCGGATAGGTATGGATGCGTCCGTTTTCAATCTTCACAAAAGGCTCGGGCGTAAAACATATAAAGTCATCTTGCTTATAAACGAGCGCTTTTGCGTTTACGTGAGCGTAAATTTCATCCATGCTTAAATTTGTCTTGATCCTTGTCTTAAAACATAAATTTAAAAGGCTTATTTCACCGTTTTTAATGTGCGATAAAACTCTATTAAACCTGCTTTCATACTCGCTAAATTTAATGGGAAATTTTTGCAGCTCGTATTTGATTTTATTATCATTTTTGGCATTTAGTTTAAATTTGATACCAAATTTTTTAGCATCTTCAGGGGTGCAAACTATATCAAGCTCTGGACTATCGTAGCTAAGAAGCGCGATAAATGGGGAGTTTTTGAGCGAATTTAATCTCTCTTTCGTAATTTTAAGCAATTTTTCGCCTTGTGTAAATTTCAAAGCAAATCATAGCGCAAATTTAAAAACAAATTTTGAAAATTGAAGCGAATTTTAAAAAATAGAAGAAAAGCCCGTTTTCAGGGCTTTAAGTTGATTAATGACAACCGCAGCTACTTCCGCAGCAAGCAGGATGAACGTCGTTGATATAAAATTTAACGGATCCAAGACCCTCTTTAAGTGCCCACTCGTAAGCTACGGAGACGAAATCCCAGTTGATATTTTCATAGAATTTCTCCAAATATGCAGGGCGAGCATTTTTGTGATCGATATAGTAAGCATGCTCCCAAACATCAACGACTAAAAGCGGCACAAGACCTGTTGTAGGAGGCGTAGCGGCGTTTGAAGTTTGAACGATCTCGAGTTTATCGGCGCTCGGGTTATAAACGAGCCATGCCCAGCCTGAGCCAAACAGAGTCGTAGCAGCCTTTAAAAACTCCTCTTTGAAATTCGGGATGTCTTTTTCAAGGCGAGCTTTAAATTCCGCACTCATATCGCTTTTTTTAGCTATACAATCCCAGTAAAAGTCATGGTTATAAACTTGCGCGGCGTTGTTAAATATGCCGCCAGAGCTTTTCATGAGTATTTCATAAAGCCCCGCTTTTTCAAATTCGGTGCCTTTTACAAGGTTGTTTAGGTTTGTTACGTAAGCCTGGTGATGTTTGCCGTAGTGGTAACTACAGGTATCGCTGCTAACGATCGCGTTTGATGCCGGATCAAAAGGTAATTTTCTAAGATTAAACATGAGTGTGTCTCCTTTTTTTAATAAAATTTGAGTAATTATAGGATAAAAAAGTAATTAAATTGTTAATAGGATAAAATTAGTATTATTTTCTAAGTTTAAATTTTAGTGTATTTTTGTAACACTTTCCTAAATTTTTCATAAATTTTAAATTTTAAATTCAAAGCCACTGATCGTGTAGTGAAAGAATTTTGTTACATTTTTACTCATATTAAAATAAATTTTTGGGAATTATCGAAACAAGATTGCCAAAATATAATTTTTGTATTTTATAATCTCACTTAGCTATAAATAATTTGTAGTCAATCAAATTTACATTAAGGATTCAAGATGAAATTTAAACTTCTTTCCGCACTTTTTTTAACTTGCGCACTTGCAGGCAGCGCTTTTGGTGCCCAAAAAGTTTATACCATAAAATTTGCTCACGTTGTTGCCCCTACAACCCCAAAGGGCAAAGCGGCGGACTTCTTTGCAAAACGCGTTGAAGAGCTTAGCAAGGGCGCTATCAAGGTTCAAGTTTTCCCTTCAGCTCAATTGATCGACGATGACCGCGTATTTGGCGCACTTAAACTCGGTAACGTTCAAATGGCGGCTCCAAGCTTTTCTAAATTTACGCCTATAGTTCCGCAGTTTCAACTGTTTGACCTGCCTTTTATCTTTAAAGACGAGGCGCACCTTCACAAGGTTCAAGACGGTGAAGTAGGCAAAGCTTTAAAAGATCTGGTAACAAAAAAAGGTTTTGTAGCGCTTGATTACTGGGATGCGGGCTTTAAGCACTTTAGCTCAAGCAAAAAAGCTATCATCGAGCCGGCGGATGCAAGCGGACAAAAATTTAGAATCCAAAGCTCAAAAGTTCTTGAAGAGCAGTTTAAAGTAGTAGGCGGCAACCCGCAAGTATTGCCTTTTTCGGAGGTTTATTCGGCACTTCAACAAAGAGTAGTAGACGCTACGGAAAACCCGCTTTCAAACTTCTATAACTCAAAATTCCACGAGGTTCAAAGCTCTCTTACGCTATCATCTCACGGATATTTGGGATATTTGGTAGTAATCAGCGAGAAATTCTGGAAGAGTTTGCCTGAAGATATGAAAAAGCACGTAAATCAAGCTATGACAGAAGCTACGGCTTATGAGCGAGAAGAGACGGCTAAAGAGGATGCGCACATAGTGGAGATGCTTGAAAAATACGCAAGCGAGACAAAAAAGCTTGAAATTTTCAAACTTAGCCCTGATCAAAAAGCTAAATGGGCGGAGGCCATGAAAGGAATTTATCCAAACTTCTATAAAGTTGTAGGACAAGACCTGATCGACAAAACTATCAACACAAAATAGGCTCTTGTAATGCAAAGATTCTTTGAAATTTTAGATATCGGTATCGCCTCTGTAAACAAGACGATAGCGGTGGTAGGCATAGTGGCGGGAACGCTGCTTGCCTTTGTTAACGTCGTGATGCGATATGTGTTTAATAGCGGCTTTTCCTGGGCGGGAGAGGCCACGAATTATCTATTTATATGGTCTGCTTTTTTTGCCGCGGCATACGGCTTTAAAAAAGGTATACATATATCGGTTACTATCCTTATAGAAAAATTTCCTCCGCAACTTGCAAAAATTTATCTCGTATTTTCAAGCGTTTTAACGACTGCATTTTTGATCTTCATAGTGGTTTATAGCATTCAATATCTGCAAATTTTACATGAGCTTGAATTTATGAGCGTGGATCTAAACATGCCTCAATGGATACCTATGCTAGTACTTCCTATAGCATTTTTAGGAGCTAGCTATAGAGCGGGAGAAAAGATCATAGAGATATCAAAAACCCCTGCGGATAAAGTTATCAGAAATGCCGAGGCGGAGATGATACACGACTCCGTGGTTAAGAAATAAGGACGCAAGATGACTATAGCGTTTTTATTTATATGTCTATTTGGGCTTATGCTTATCGGCGTTCCCGTAGCGATCTCTCTTGGAGCAAGCACCGTTCTTACGATGCTCTTTTTTACCGATCTTGACGTAGCGACCATACCTCAGCTTATATTTGACGGCATTAACAAATTCTCGCTCATGGCGATTCCTATGTTTATCTTAGCGGGAAATTTGCTAAGCAAAGGCGGTTCGGCAAGAAGGATTATCGACTTTGCAAAGTCTATGGTAGGTCACTTGCCCGGCGGTCTTCCTATGAGTGCGATATTTGCTTGTATCATTTTTGCGGCAGTTAGCGGAAGCTCGCCTGCTACGGTTGTGGCTATCGGCTCCATTATGTTTATGGCTATTAAAGAGGCCGGATATCCGCCTTCATATGCGGTAGGAAGTATCGCCACGGCCGGATCTTTAGGAATTCTCATCCCGCCTTCTGTTGTTATGATCGTTTATGGCGTAACTGCGGAGGTAAGTATAGGCAAGCTATTTATGGCGGGCGTTATACCGGGCATGCTGCTTGGTGGAATGATGCTGGCTCAAACATATTTTGGAGCAAAAAGACTTGGCTTTAAAGCGGGCACTCCGGAGCCTTTTGCGGATAGAACTAAAAAATTTTTTAAAGCGTTTTGGGCGCTACTTATCATAGTTGTCGTTATCGGCGGAATTTACGGAGGGATCTTTACTCCAACCGAAGCTGCCGCCGCAAGCGCCGTATATGCACTATTTATCTCTCTTGTGGTTTATAGAGATATCAAAATCAAAGATCTTTGGGGCATCTGCCTTGATTCAGCGATGACTACGGCGATGATATTTTTCATCATCACAAACGCCGTCGTATTTGCATACTTGCTTACAAGCGAGCAAATTCCGCAAGCTATAGCCGACGCTATACTTGGCGCAAATATCGGCAAGATCGGCTTTTTGATCTTCGTAAACATCATTCTTTTCATAATGGGTCAGTTTATGGAGCCTTCAAGCGTCGTTATGATTATGGTGCCTTTGCTTCTTCCTATCGCGCTTCAACTGGGTATAGATCCGATTCATTTCGGTATAGTTTTGATCGTAAACATGGAGATAGGTATGATAACGCCGCCCGTGGGGCTTAACCTCTTTGTTGCAAGCGGACTAACAGGCATGAATCTAAAAGATGTGATCATGGCTTGCTTGCCTTGGACACTTACGCTATTTATAGGGCTTATACTTATAACCTATATTCCTGAAATTTCACTCTGGCTTCCAAATTTAATGTATGGAAACTAAAATCTACTAGGTCGGACGCAATCCGACCTAAATTTATATTGTAAAAATTTCGGCAAGACTTCCTCTTAAATTTACAATCAAAAGGCTTGCGTTAAAAGCAAATTTTAGATGGCTAGCCGCTACATCTCGTAGCTATCTTCATCATCTTCGTCTTCGTAGTCGTAGTCGTTTTCGTCGTAGTTGTAATTATACCCGCCATCCTCTCTCTCGTCGTCGTCATATTCGGTATAATCCTCTATATCTTCATCTTCATACTCAAATTCTTCACCCATCATCGCAGCTCCTTTAACGCTTTATCTATATCCTTTAAATTTTCAAGATATACGCTTTGACTTGGAAACGCAAAGCTAAGTCCATTCGCCTCGACTATATCCATGATTTTTAGCATAACATCTTGTTTGACCTCTAAAAAATCTCCCCAAATAATAGTTTTGGAAAAGCAATATATCATAATATTTATACTGCTATCGGCAAATTCATCGACAACTACGAATAAATTCGTCTTATATCCCGCAAGATCGTCAACCGAAACGATATTTTGTCTAAATCTTGATGAAAAATGCGTGCTTTTTGACGCAAGATCATCAGACTTTGCTATAGCGGGATGGTTTAAAAGCATATTTCTGATATCATCGGCGCATTTTTTTACCTGAGCGGAGGTTGCGCCGTATTCAAGCCCGACGTTCATCCTTATGCGCCTACCCAAACGGCGCCTGCTCCAGTTTCTAATCGGATCGCTTGCAAGCTTTAAATTCGGCACGAAGATAAGGGCGTTATCAAAGGTTCTGACCGTCGTCTTTCTAAGCCCTATTTCAACCACGGTTCCTTCGATATCTCCGCATACTATCCAGTCGCCTTGTGAAAAGGAGTTGTCAAACAAAAGCATAACCGAAGCAAAGAAGTTAGCAAGTATATCTTTAGCGGCCAAAGCGACGGCAAGACCGCCGATACCAAGTGAAGCGATGATGGCGCTTACGTTAAATCCCAAGCGACTTAAGATAAATAAAAGCGCGATTACTACGATAATAAAATAAATTATCTTAAGGATTAGATTGATAACCTCTTTGCGCCCGCTTTTTTTGGTAATTTCGCTAATAAATACTATGCCGTATCCATCGAGCATACTAAGCATCAGCCAAGCGGTTGAAAAGATGAAAACTATGGCTGAATAGTTTGCAAATTTGATAGGCACGGGCACGGGATAGTAAAATATCGCCAAACAAATTTCGATCGCATGCACGGTAAGCATGAAAAGCATAGGGCGTTTAATGATATTAACGACTCTATCTTTAGTCTCTTCTTCTTGATTTCCCTTCGGATACATCTTTAACATCAAGAAATATGTGATCTTTGAAAGTATCTTGGTAAATGAGACAAAGAATAAAAACACAAACATTATAATGATGATTTTGCCGAAATTTATTCCCTCTATCTTAAAAGGAATTTTCGCATTTACAAAATCAATCGCGACTTGTAAATTTAGCTCTGAAAATACATAATTTGAGCTCATCAGATCAGCATTATTTTTAAGATAGACTAGAATTTCTTCAAAGGTTTTTTTATGTAGCTCCATAGCCTCAAAAGAGCCGGCAAATTCCTCTATCAAAGTAGGATCAAGCCCCTCTTTTAGCTCTTTTATCTTTGCATAAGATGAGGTTTGAAGATTTAACAAGGTCTCTTCCAGTAAAGTTCTAACCTTCGCGGGCTTTGCTCTTTTGTTAAAAAGCTTTTCCAGACTAAGAACCGAGCCGTAAAATATCTCGTCTATATTCATCTTTTGAAGCTCAATGGCGCTTTGTATATAATCGCGTTTATTGTTGCTGTTTTTTAACTTTTTTACTCTATTTTCAAGCTTTGTCTTATCCTCTTTAAATTTATCTATCTCCTCTTTGCCTACTTTAGCCTGCATAAGCAAGGAGGGAATTTGATCCATGAGCTGATTTTTCTTTACCAAAATCCCTTTAAAAAGGCTGTTTGCGTCGGCTGTTTCGTTTTTATCGTTTGCTTGAGCTTTGACAAGAGCTATTTGATTGTTTATCTTGTCAATCTGCCTGATAATAACCACTATATCGACATCATCGATATCCGCTGCGACCAAATTTAAAGGCAGGATAATAAAGCTAAAAATCGCTAAAATAAGTTTTTTCATCTATCTACTCCAAGTAGTTTAAAGCTCTTTGAAACAACGTTATAGTTATAAATTTCGCCTGTTTCTATGATATAGTGCCAAACATAAATTTTAAGGCTTCCGTCCCTAAATTTTGCCTTTACATCGGGATATGTCAGCAAATTTTCATAGGAATTTATGACGTTTAGCCTCTCCGTTAGCCACTCTCTTCTTGCGATGTCTTTGGGATCCGGCAAAAACCCCTCGACTCTTTTTTTAATCGGATCAAGCAAATTTAGCCATCTTTTTACGTTTGGAGTGTTTTTAAATTTGCTCTCGTCAAGATAAAGCGCGGCACATCCGCCGCAGTTACTATGTCCGCAGATGATGACGTTTTCGACATTTAGAGTTTGCAAAGCGTATTCGATAGCCGAAGTTGTAGCCAGATACTCCTGACTGGTGCGATATGGAGGGATGATATTTGCGATGTTTCTTACTACTACAAGATCGCCGGGCATCGTATTGGTTATCAAATTCGGCACTACGCGCGAGTCGATACAGCCCACAAACAAAGTGTGCGGAATTTGCTTTTTCCCCAAGCTTTCAAAGAGCTCTTTATGCTCTAAAAAATCCTCTTCCATAAATTTAACCGCACCGTCTAAAAGTGACTCCATCGCTACTCCGAAATTTTATTTTCTAAATTATATCAAAAACGCACCTAAGGTTTATTAATCGCTCGGCAAATAACATTTTTTGGTGCTTTTAAAGATAGTTTTATACTTTATTTACTATTTTTTGGATAAATTTATAAAAAATTACATAAGGAGAATTGATGAGTTTATACAATAGAAATTATGCAAACTCACACGAACAAGAGTTGGCGAGAGAGTATTCGCAAAGCTCGCTTAGCGCATTTATCAAGCAAACTTACCAGCTGTTTGCCGCTTCACTTTTAGCAGCAAGCGTAGGAGCATATATAGGGCTTTTTAGTTCGCTTGGCGCAATGGTTGCCAACAACTACTGGCTATTTGTAATACTTGAGATAGGCGTTTTAGTAGGTCTTATGTTTGCTAAGCGCATAGCGGGATTAAATTTAGTGTTACTATTTGCCTTTACGTTTATTAGCGGACTTACGCTTACGCCTATCTTAGGACGCACTCTTGCTATGCCGGGCGGTGCTGCGATAGTAGCTCAAGCGTTTACTATGACAACGGTTGCATTTGGAGCATTAAGCGTGTTTGCTATGAATACTAAGCGCGATTTTACGGCTATGGGTAAGATGCTTTTCATAACTCTTATCGTAGTTTTAGTAGCGGCTATCATGAATATCTTTATGCAAAGCCCGATACTTCAGCTTGTAATAGCTAGCGTAAGTGCGGTTTTATTTAGCGCGTATATCCTTTACGATACGCAAAATATCATTCGCGGTAACTATGAAACTCCGATAGATGGAGCCATAGCCTTATATCTTGACTTTGTAAATTTATTTGTTTCACTGCTTCAAATTTTAGGAATTCTAAACAGAGAATAATATATGCAAAACGGTTTAGATGAGCGTATTTACAGAGTAATCGACGCAAATTTAAACAGGCTCAAAGAGGGCTTAAGAGTCGTTGAGGACATCAGAAGATATGTCTTTGACGACCAAGCCCTCGCTTCAAAGATAAAAACGCTCAGACACAAAGCCAAAATCGATACAAGCGAATTTATAAAATTTCGCGATGCCAAAAACGACGTCTTAAAACCAACGGTAAAAAGCGAATTTGATAGAGTAAATTTAAAAGATCTGCAAATAGCAAATTTAAAGAGAGCGCAAGAGAGCGCAAGGGTTTTAGAATAGTGTTTTAAGCTTATAAATGACGCAAATTCGGAAATTTTTAAATCCATCAGATACGA
>JAUNLC010000049.1 GCA_030532465.1 Campylobacter sp.
TATTTTTTTAAACAATATACAACAAAAAGTTACGTTTAAATTTGGATAAATTTGATGAAATTTGAAAAAGAAAAAGAGCGATCAGTCGAAAATATAGGCTCTTAAGATAAAGAGCCTATGATGGTTAGAAGTTGTAGATAACTCCTATGTTAAATACGGAACTTTCTTTGGAGCCGTCTTGTATCGATAGGTTGTATTTTGAATCAACCGTAAATTTGTCAGATATGTTGTAAGATAGCCCTAGACCTAAAAATGTATCGTGTCTTGACTGGCTTACACCTTTTATATTTATGCCTTTATTGGAACCGTTAAATTTGGCGTTGAAGTTAAAGTCGTTCGGGTTGGGCGTGTATGAGTGTGCAATATGTGAATTTATGCTAAATTTATCAAAATTTAAAGAGCTTCTTACGCCTGCGGTAAATGAATTTGTGTTGTAGTGTTTTTTGTTTGAATTTATTCCAAATACAACATTTTCTTCAAATTTTCCTCTTGAAATTTTATTAAACTCCGAGGCGAGAAAAGGGTTTATGGATATTGTATCAAACATCATCATAGTTCCAACTTCGGTGTAAAGGTTATAAATTTTGCTTGTATAAGAGGTATTTGTATTTTGATCTATAACCGTTCTTTTTACTTCACTTTTTGCATGCGAGGCGCCGATCCTACTTGATATGTAAAAGTCGTTAAAATCATATGAGCCGTACATCCAAAGACCGTCGCTTTTTGTCTCTATGTTTCCTGAGAGTTTATTAAATTCAGCGGTTGAGTTACCCTTTGTTAGCGCTAATCCAAGAGTTATCTCATCAGTGACTTTGCCGTCTAGTCCGATTTGCGTCCCTTTCGTTTTAGCCTTAGTGTTTGAATATCCATCTTTGTGTATTTTGTTTTCTGCATATATACCGTCTATCCAAAATCCGCTTTTATCATAGTGCATAAGAGAGGCTATGCGGTTGCTTAGCGTGCGGTTAAATATCTGATTTTGTTTAACCATTATGTTTTGGCTTGATGAGTGAATTTCGCCCGATAGCGAATCTATCATTTGAGGCAAAAGATGAGCTTTTGCATTCATTATCTTAACTGCGGCAGTGTGAATTTCGGTTTGTTCGCTTTTCTCTGCGATATCATCTAAAACTACGTCTAAATTTTTAGCCGTGTTTAATGAGCTTGCATTTAAATTTCCTAATGCTTTTAAAACGTAATCCGTAGAGTTTCTATTATACTCGGCATATATGTTTTTCTTTTGGTTATCCATGTAAAATGCAGATAAATTTATGTATCTGGACACGTCGGGAGAGACTTTGTAGCTTCCGTCATAGTTTTTTATCTCGTTTGCTGTTATTATTATTTTTGTTTGAGTCTCTTTGCTTATTACCGAGCGAACATCTTTTATATCTGCTAACACATAGCCGTCATTTCCCATATCCATATTTCCGGTGATTTGCAAATTTGATTTGTCTATGTCTATGGCTATACGACCGCCGTTTGTTGCTTTATAGTCTCCATGTATCCTTAAGCCTTTGCCGTAAACATTAAGCGATCCGCCGTTGTTTGTAACTATATAAGGGGAAAGTCCGGTTTTACCGTTGCCTATTTTTACTACTTCGTTGTCGTTTTCCGCTATGAAAGTTCCGTTTTGGCTTATTGATATTTTTGAATTTAAAAGAGATTTTGATATAGATACGGCACCCTCTTCAACCCATGTCGAGCCTTTATAGGTATTTGCTCCGCTTAGGTATAGCGTTCCGTCGCCTGTTTTATGTATGCCCGCATCTCCTGCCATATCGTTTGACCAAGTTAGTTTGCTTTTGTCCGTATAGTTTCTATGCTCAAGATTTACGGTAAATAAATTTTGCAATACTCCGTGTTTATCTTTATCGGTTAGAAGCAGTTTATCAAGTCTTCCCGGTCCTTTAAGCGCTCTTTGCTCGTTTAAAATTCCCCAGCCAAAAGTCGCATCCGGAGCCTCGGTTTGCTCTCTAGTTCCGGGTTTGCTAGCCGAGGATAGGATAGTCATGGTAACCAAGTGGTTAGTCATCCAAGGGAATTGATCCCATACATTGGCAACTGCCGCCGTTACTCTAGGGGTTGCATAAGATGTTCCTACCGAGTAGTGCTTTTTTTGCCCGGGTTCATCTTCTATATACCAT
Source organism: Campylobacter sp. (assembly GCA_030532465.1). Taxonomy (GTDB): domain Bacteria; phylum Campylobacterota; class Campylobacteria; order Campylobacterales; family Campylobacteraceae; genus Campylobacter_A. The sequence goes on from JAUNLC010000049.1 coordinate 2,148, forward strand.
TCTCCTTTGGCGGTTATACCCCAAGTTTTACCTTTTTCTCCTATTTTATTAGAAAAAGTCGAAAGTTGGTTAGTGTCTTGTCCGTCCGAACGCCAAGCAGGAGTTGCCATAACCGTTATCCATCCGTTTTTTGCCTTTGGATTTAGAATCGGATAGAGCGAATCAGGCGAAGCGTTATTTTTAGATTCGTTTCCTGCTGCCCAAACAAATATACTATCTTCTTGAGCAAATTTTATAATATTGGCAAAAGTAGAAGTAGCTCCTGAATTCGGTAACGGATCGGCACCGTAAGAGTTGTTAAAAATTCTAGCTCCTTTATCGTGCGCATCTTGAAAATGAAGCGAGCTTGGATGTAGTAATTTTCCGCCTCTTATGCCTGCAGAATATGCAAAAATTTTAGCATTTTTATTGTAGTTGGCAACTATCGTAGATACAAGCGTTCCGTGACCTGTTTTATCGGATTCTAAGATTTGTTGTTGGTTGTTGATTTCTATTCTAGAGCTTCCGTCTTCTCTTCTTAAATTAGTATTTTCACGGAAAAACGTATCTATAACGGCGACATCCACAATTTTATTTTCATCGTTTTTTCTATCTATTAGCGCTCTTTTTTCTACGTTTTCTTCGCCTTTTGATACTCCTGCTATTCTATTTTGCTGAATAGGAGGAACCACGACGGCAGGAGGCACGTTTTGATTTTCTTGATTGTTTGCATTGTTATGCACTTGCGGAGGAACCATATTTTGATTGCGTCGATTGTTATTTGGAGCTTGTTGATTGATATTATTTGGAATGTTTGGATTAACATTGCCTTGATGGTTTGGTGTAGACGGACCTGATCCCCCGCCCCCTCCGCCCCCTCCACAAGCGATAAGCATAGCCGATAGTATAGGTAAAGTTATAAGTTTTTTATATCTTATATCTATACTCTTTCGTTTTATAAATTTTAAATTCATTTAAATTTCCTTTTTTCTAATCATTTATATTGTTTAATATTTTTCATAGGCATTTGAAGTTTTGCAACAGTTTATGCTATGCGGACTAATGATACATTTGATAAATATTTTTTAAACAAAAGTACGGATTATAGTAAAATTTTTTTTAATTTATATTTAAAATTTTATATTAAATATAAATTCGCACCTTATAAGATGCCGAGCTTTTATTTATATTTTCTTGGTGTGTTTTATGATATAAATTCAAAATTAACTTCCCTATAAGAGAATTTATATCATAATGCCGATTATTAATTTATAATATTTTCGGAGTTTTTATGACTATTTATGAGTTAAAGCCGAAATTTCAAAATCTCCTGCGCCCGCTTACAAAAAAGCTTTTCGAGGCTAATATCACTGCAAATCAAGTTACCGTTTTTGCCTGCGCCGTTTCCGTTGTTGTAGGCATTATTCTTGTTAAATTTGCTTATATTCCGGCACTATTTTTTATCTTGCCTGTATGGCTTTTTGTAAGGATGGCTTTAAACGCGATCGATGGTATGCTTGCACGCGAATTTAACCAAAAATCAACGCTCGGAGGCTATCTCAACGAAGTGACCGATGTTATCTCGGATAGCGCTCTTTATCTGCCTTTTGCTTTTATCGCTCCGTTTGATTGGACTATCATTATGGCTATAGTTTTTTTATCTCAGCTTAGCGAATTTTTGGGTGTCTTGGGGCAGGCTATCTGCAAAACTCGCAGGTATGACGGTCCTATGGGCAAGAGCGATAGAGCTTTTGCATTTGGGCTTTTAGGCACGATATATGCGTGCTTTGGCGAGCTGGCGAGTTGGGTTTACTATGTCGGAGTTTTAATAGCCGTTATGCTTGTGATAACTTGCATAAACCGCGTTAAAATGGGGCTTAAGGAGACAAATTTATGATAAAGGAAGTTGCGGGTAAAATTCTTGATTTCGCGCTTTGTAAAGCGGTTATATTTATAACGGGCATTCGTCCCTCTTTAAAACTTAAGCAAAGCAGCGATTTAACGCCTAAAATTTATTATGCCAACCACACTAGCCACGGCGATTTTATGCTGCTTTTCGTTTCCATGCCCTACGCTTTACGCAAGAAGGTTCGCCCCGTTGCGGGGGCTGATTATTGGAGTAAGGGAAAAATTCGCCCCTTTTTAGCAAAAAATGTTTTTAATATGTTTTTAATCGAGCGAAACTCAAAAAATCCGCTTGAGTTTATAGAGCAGATGGGCGAGGTGTTAAAAACTCACTCTCTTATCATTTTTCCTGAAGGTACGCGCAAGGTTGATGATGACGTTGCGATCGGAAATTTTAAAAGCGGAATTTACCGCCTGGCAAAAGACAATCCAAACGTAAATTTGGTCCCTATTTGGATAAGCAATATCCAAAATGTCCTTCCAAAAGGCTTTTGCCTTCCTGTTCCGTTAATATGCGATATCTGCGTGGGCGATGAATTTAGATACGAAGGAGAGGAGAAATTTGAGTTTTTAAACAAAGCCAAAGATGCGCTTATAAGCCTTAAAAAGGATGTCAAATGAGTAGCGGCGAAATGGTTTTAAAGCTGTTTTTGGGGCTTTTGGCTATGCTTGTTATCTCTTCAAGCGTAGCCTTTGCGCTTAAGAAATTTGTGGCTAAAGGTGAGCCAAATTCTACGATTGATAACCTAACTGCGCGCATAAACGCTTGGTGGGTTATGATTTTGGTGATATTTGGCTTTGTTTATATAGGGCAAAAGGCGCTTATATTTTTGTTTTTTGTCATATCTTTTCACGCCTTAAGGGAATTTCTCTCACTCATCTATATCCGCAGAGGCGATCATATCGCTCTTGTAGCTTGTTTTTATATCATCTTGCCGCTTCAGTATCTTTTTATCCTGATGGATTGGTATTCGATGGCTATGATATTTATACCGGTTTACGCCTTTTTGTTTTTGCCGATACTGTCGGCACTTCTTGGCGATCCGACGCACTTTTTGGAGCGTTCGACCACTATTCAGTGGGCGCTTATGATAAGCGTATTTTGTATCTCTCATATCCCCGCTTTGCTTATCCTTGATATTAAGGGGTTTGAGGATAAATCCGTCCTTTTAATGCTCTTTTTGATACTTATAACCCAAGCTAGCGACGTGCTTCAATATATCTGGGGCAAGCTCTTTGGCAAGCAAAAGATAGCTCCTAATATCTCGCCTTCTAAAACCGTAGTAGGTTTTGTAGGCGGAGTACTGAGCGCTAGCTTGCTCGGGGCGTTTTTGCACCATCTTACGCCTTTTAGCTTTATAGAGGCTTTTTTAATTAGCCTTATCATCTGCCTTATGGGATTTTTAGGCGGACTTGTGATGTCGGCTATGAAGCGGGATTTGCGCGTGAAGGATTGGGGCAACATCATAAGCGGACACGGCGGTATGCTTGATAGGATGGATTCGCTTTGCTTTTCGGCTCCGATATTTTTTCATATAGTGCGCTATTTTTGGGCATAAATTTAAGGAGAAAGATGAGAAATTTTAAAAATTTAGTCAAATTTGCCTTGCTACTAGCGGGCTTAAATTTGTCGGCTTTTTCGCCAAATCAGCTTGTAAAAGACGCAAGAAGCCAGATCGGCTTGACGATTTATTATGATGCTAGCTACGAAAAACTTGCCTATCCGATGGGTGATGTGGATATCTCAAAAGGGGTTTGCACCGATGTGGTGGTTAGAGCTTTGCGCGCTCAAAATATCGACCTGCAAGAGCTTATCCACAAGGACATGAGCGCAAATTTTAGCTCCTATCCAAAAAACTGGGGCTTAAAAAAGACCGATAAAAACATAGATCATAGGCGAGTGCCAAATATCGCTACTTATCTAAAGCGCAAAGGATACGGCGTGAGCGATAAAATTTACAAAGTGGGCGATATCGTGACATGGGCTTTAAGTGACGGCAGACCTCATATCGGCATAGTATCGGATAAAAAATCCCTCTTTGGCAACACTCCGCTTATCATCCATAACATAGGAAGAGGCGCGCAAGAAGAGGATGTTTTGCACGAATTTAAGATAACCGGGCATTTTAGGATTACAGATTAAAGGATTTTATATGCAAGAGAAGTTTTTTAAGACAAGTGACGGCGCGGAGCTATTTTACCGCCATAAAGCGACTGAAATTTCTACTGAGGCAAGAGAGGATCAAGCAGGCAAAAAGGCGATTGTGATCTTTCACCGAGGACACGAGCATTCAGGGCGAGTTATATTTATGGCAGATGAGCTTGGACTTAGCGGGTTTGATTTCTTTGCGTGGGATGCGCGCGGACACGGCAAAAGTCCCGGAGAGCGTGGAGATGCTCCAAGTATCGGCAGACTTGTGGCTGATGTGGATGAATTTATAGAGCATATATCCAAAGAGTATGATATCGCCAAAGAAAATATCGCCGTGATCGCTCAAAGCGTTGGAGCTGTGCTGGTTGGCGCATGGTTGCATGATTACGCGCCTAAAATTCGCTGCGCGGTGCTTGCAAGTCCTGCATTTGACGTGAAGCTTTACGTGCCCTTTGCCAAAGAGGGTTTAGCGCTACTTTATAAACTAAAAGGAAATTTTTTCGTAAACAGCTACGTCAAGGCGCACTATCTCACGCACAACAAAGAGCGCATAAAATCTTACAACGAAGATAGCCTCATAGCGCGCGCCATATCGGTTAGAATTTTGCTCGGACTTTATGAGGCTAGTAAGCGCGTCGTAGGTGATGCGGCGGCGATAACTACGCCTTTGCAGCTACTTATATCAGGCGATGATTGGGTGGTAAATCACGCTCCTCAGCACGAATTTTACAACTCTCTTGGCTCGCATATCAAGGAGCGACACGTGATGCGAGGATTTTATCACGATACGCTCGGCGAGCAGGATAGACATCTGGCTTTTGAGAAGATTAGGCGCTTTATAAATGAGCGATTTAGCAAGCCTCTAAGTGAGGTTGATTGCACGCATGCGGATAAATTTGGCTTTAGCAAAGAAGAGGCCGATAGGCTTGCGACCCCGCTTTGTAAATTTCATCCTAAAAACATCTGCTTTGGCGTGCAAAGATTTGGTATGAAGCTGCTTTCGCCTTGGGTTAAGGGGCTTAAAATCGGCGAAGAAACGGGCTATGATAGCGGCAGCACGCTTGATTATGTCTATCAAAACCAGCCGCAAGGCTCAAACAAATTTACAAAGACGATAGATAAAATTTATCTAAATGCGATAGGCTGGCGAGGCATAAGAAAGCGCAAGGAAAATATTGCTTATGCCTTAAAATTCGCGATGAACGAGTTAAAACAAAAGGGCGAGAACATAGAGCTTTTAGATATCGCTTCGGGGCATGGCAGATACATCCTTGACGCACTTGAAAACGAGGTCGGGCTAGAAAAAATTCTTTTAAGAGATTATAGTAAGATAAACGTAAGCGCGGGTCGCGAGATGATAAAACAAAGAAATTTAGAAGATATCGCGACGTTTGAAGAGGCAAACGCCTTTGAGTCCTCAAGCTATGAGAATTTGGAAAATTTTGCAAATATCGGCGTAGTTTCGGGACTGTTTGAGCTATTTAGCGATAATGCGCTCATAAACACCGCGCTTGATGGCTTTAAGCGCAGCGTGCGAAAGGGTGGATATCTCATCTACACAAACCAGCCATATCATCCGCAGCTTGAGATGATCGCAAGAGCTCTTTCAAGCCACAGAGACGGCGAAGCTTGGGTTATGCGTAGAAGATCTCAAGCCGAGATGGATCAGCTTGTAAAGCGTGCAGGGTTTAAAAAGATCCGCCAGTGGATAGATGAGGACGGGATATTTACCGTTAGTGTCGCGATAAAAGAGTGAAATTTGCCTTATTTAAAGATGAGAAGTGAAATTTAGCCCTAAACTTAGCTGGTTTTTAACTAGGCTTGGTTATCTGCTTTGCGTAGCTAGCGCGTTTTATGCCAGCTACGGCTTTGCAAACTACTTTGCTTCAAAGCAGAGCTTCGTGCCTGAAATCATCTTTGAATGGGAGCATGATATCCCGTTTATCGCTTGGACGATACTTCCTTACTGGTCGCTAAATTTGCTCTACGGGCTTGGGTTTTTGCTGTGTAAAAACTATCGCGAGCTCAATCGCTACACAGCCCAGCTTTTGCTCTCTCAACTTATCGCGGTTGTATTTTTTATACTCTTTCCGCTTCAAATTTCTTGGAGCAAGCCTGAGAGCTTTGGCATATCTAAATTTCTCTTTGATAGCCTCGCTGCATTTGATATGCCGTTTAATCAAGCCCCTTCGCTTCATATCATCTTGTGCGTGGTCGTGGGTTCGCTTTATATCTCAAAGACGAATAAAATTTGGATTAAGGCTATCATTTTGGCGTGGTTTGTCTTGATAGCTCTTAGCGTGCTTACTACGTATCAGCACCATTTTATCGACATCCCTACCGGGCTTTTGGTGGGATTTTTGGTGCTTGCTGTAGCGCCAATTGAGGGCGAAATTTTAAAATTTAACTTAGCTCACACTAAAGCTCATCTAAAATGGGCGAGCTTTTACGCTCTGCTTGCCGTTATCTTTGCAGTTTTGGCTTTTTGGCTTGGCGGAATTTGGCTTTGGCTGCTTTATTTTAGCGTTAGTTTTACTCTTGTAAGCGCAAGTTACGCTCTATTTGGCGCACAACTCTTTCGCAAAGAGCAAAACGGCGAAATTTCATCCTTTTGGCTACTTTTGCCATATCTTATAATCGCTAGGCTAAACATCATCTACTGGCTAAATTTAAAGCGTGCGCCAAAAAGTAGCGAAATTTTGCCAAATGTCCATCTTGGCTCGATTACCGAAGCGCACAAATTTGAAGCTGTTTTTGACCTTACGGCGGAGTGTGAATTTCATCCAAGAAGCGATCAAATTTATGCAAATTTTGCCATGCTTGATATGGTAAAGCCAAAATTTGACGATCTCAAAGCCGCCGTAAAGGCAATGGATAGTATAATTAGCAAAAATGAAAGGACGCTTATTTGTTGCGCGCTAGGATACGGAAGAAGCGCTCTTGTGCTGCTTGGCTGGCTAGTTTGGTGTAAGAAAATGAGCGTAGATGATGCGATTTTGTTGGTTAAAAATTCGCGCCCTAAAGTTGTCATAGATGATAGCGTGAGAAAATTTTTTATGGAGTTTAGATGAGCAAATCATCGCTGGCACTTACTACTTCACAGCTCATAAACACCCATAAAATCATACTGCTTTTAAATTTGATCCACGCCTTTATATTTTGGCAGTATCCGCATAAAATTTGGCAAGAATTTATCTTCGCCGCGCTTTATATTTTTATATTTTATCTGCATGTTAGGCTTTATTTTGACGTGAAAATTTTTAAGGAGTTTGCTAACGGCATGCTTAGTCTTGAGCGGTTTGATGAGAGCTTAAGGACGCTTGGGCTTGTTAAACAGATATCTTTTAAGGATAAAAAATCCTTCATCCAAAGAGATATGACCTCAAGATGCAAAGGTGCGATGAGGCTTTGGTTTATGTTGATTAGCGTTAGCTGTGCGGCTGTTGTTTATACGCTTTGTCTTAAGTGGATAGTGTGAAGCGAATTTATATAAAGAGGTGCGATGAGTAACGAGATAGAACTAAAAAAGCAAGGCGTCATCAAGCGCCTTACGAACAAAACCTTTAAATTTGACTCAAGGATAGCCGAGGGCTTTTATACCGCAAGATATTTTTTGAAGATAAATCAGGTCATAAAGCAAAATTTGCCTAATCAACACGTGACAATGCAGTTTTTTCAAAGGGCTGATAACATCACTCTATGCGGGATAGATGAGGCCATAGCGATAGTGCATACTTTTGCTAAAGAGCCTAAGGGGCTTGAAATTCAGGCGTTAAACGACGGCGATATCATAAACGCAAACGAGCCTGTTTTAAAGATAAGCGGGATGTATGAAAATTTTGGCTTTTTAGAAAACATTATAGACGCGACCTTAACTCGCAGAAGCTCGGTTGCTACGAATGTCGCTAGAGCCTTAAAGGCGGCAAGGGGCAAGATAGTATTTTCTATGGCCGATAGGCAAGATGATATCTCAACGCAGATAGGAGACGGATACGCCACTTATGTTGCGGGCATAGATCGCGTCTCAACCGATGCTCAGGGCTTTTGGTGGGGCGGCAAGGGCATGGGAACTATGCCGCACGCACTCGTTCAGATGTGCGAGGGAGATATAGTAAAAGCGTGTGAAATTTACGCTAAAACCTTTCCTGATGAGCTTGTAAGCGCACTGGTTGATTATAATAACGACGTGATTACCGATGCGCTTTTGGCTGCAAATGCGTTAAAATCAAGGCTTGGCGCAGTTAGAGTCGATACCTCTCAAAGCCTTATAGATAGGTATTTTGAAGATAAAGATACAAGCGGATTTGATCCGCACGGGGTTTGTAAAGAGCTTATTTTTGCGCTTCGCAAAGCGCTTGATGAAAACGGCTTTAACCACGTTAAAATCGTCGTTAGCTCAGGCTTTACTCCTGCAAAAATCGCCGAATTTGAAGCGCATAATACCCCTGTTGATATCTACGGCGTGGGAAGTTTTACCGTTAGAAACGATACTTGCGGATTTAC
>JAUNLC010000050.1 GCA_030532465.1 Campylobacter sp.
ATATAATATTTATAAAACAATTAAAGATAAAATTTAAGTTCAATTTTATACATTTATAACCGCTATTTCAGGGCAGTTTTTGTATAATTCTTCTCTTAAAAATTATACAAAAATTCTCATAAAAGGCTAATAAATGGTAGAGAGATACTCGCGCAAAGAGATGGCTGAAAAATGGAGCATGCAGGCAAAGTATGACGCATGGCTTAAGGTCGAAATCGCTGCGGTTAAGGCGTGGAATAAGCTTGGGTTTATAAGCGATGAAGACTGCAAAAAGATAGCAAATAACGCTAAATTTGACATCGCTCGCATTGATGAGATAGAAAAGACGACCAAGCATGACGTGATCGCATTTTTAACAAGTGTGAGCGAAAGCCTTGGCGAGGAGAGCCGCTTTGTTCATTTTGGTATGACAAGCTCTGATTGTATCGATACTGCCGTTGCTTTGCAAGTTAGAGATAGCCTTGAGCTTATCATAAAAGATGTTGAGAATTTGATGAGTGCGATTAAAAGACGCGCCTACGAGCATAAAGATACGCTTATGGTTGGTCGCAGCCACGGAATTCACGGCGAGCCGATAACATTTGGGCTTGTGCTTGCGATCTGGTATGACGAGATAAACCGCGCTTTAGAGTTGATTAAGAGCGCTAAAAAAGTGATAAGTTACGGCAAAATTTCAGGCGCGATGGGAAATTTCGCACATGCACCGCTTGAGCTAGAGGAATTTACTTGCGCGGAGCTAGGTCTTACTCCTGCGCCCGCGTCAAATCAAGTAATCCAGCGCGACCGCTACGCACACGTGATAAATGCTATAGCCATACTTGCTGCAAGCTGCGAGAAGATAGCTGTAGCAGTCCGCCACTATCAGCGCACGGAAGTTTATGAGTGCGAGGAGTATTTCAGTGCCGGACAAAAAGGCTCAAGCGCGATGCCTCATAAGCGAAACCCGGTTCTAAGCGAAAATATCACAGGTCTTTGCCGTGTGCTTCGCTCGTATGTAACGCCTATGCTTGAAAACGTAGCTCTTTGGCATGAGCGCGATATTAGCCATAGTTCGGTTGAGAGATTTGTGCTGCCAGATGCTTTTGTGACGGCTGATTTTATGTTGGCAAGGCTTACAAATTTGATAGAAAATTTAGTCGTTTATCCTGAAAATATGATGAAAAATTTAAACCTTACAGGTGGGCTTGTCTTTTCTCAACGTGTGCTTTTAGAGCTTCCAAAACGTGGAATTTCTCGTGAGGATGCATATAAAATCGTGCAAAGAAACGCCATGAAAGTTTGGGCTGATTTAGGGGAGGGTAAGCAGGCTATAAACGAAAAAGGCGAGAGCTTGTATCTGCAAAATTTACTAAACGATGAGGATTTAAACAAGGCGTTAAGTGAAAAAGAGATAAGAGAGTGCTTTGAATACGGCTACTACACGAAAAATGTCGATGGAATTTTTAAAAGAGTATTTGATAAGTAAAATTTGATAAATAGCAATTTAAGGAATTAAGTGAAAGTCATAAAGCGTAACGGAAGAGCAGAAGAGCTTGATATATCAAAGATCAAGAAATACACAGGTGCCGCGGTTGAGGGGCTGGAAAACGTAAATTTAAGCGAGCTTGAGGTTGATGCAAAGATCCAATTTCGCGATATGATAACGACCGAAGAGATTCAGCAGACGCTCATCAAAACGGCGGTTGATAAGATCGACATAGATCGCCCAAACTGGACGTTTGTCGCGGCAAGACTGTTTCTGTACGACCTATATCACAAAGTAACTGGTTATAACGGCTACAACCATCTGCGCGAATATTTTGAAAAGGGCGAGAAGGCGGGACGCATAATACCTGGGCTTAAGGACAAATACGACCTTGACGACCTAAACAACTACATAAAGCCTGAGCGCGATTTGCAGTTTGCCTATCTTGGCATAAAGACGCTTTATGATCGCTATCTTATCAAGGATAGCAAGGGCAAACCTATCGAGCTTCCGCAGCAGATGTTTATGGCTATCGCGATGTTTCTTGCGCAAAATGAGCTTGACAGCCAAGGCTGGGCGAAGAAATTTTACGACCTCATCAGCAAATTTGAGGTCATGCTTGCGACCCCGACACTTTCAAACGCTCGCACAACACGCCATCAACTAAGCAGCTGCTACATCGGCAGTACGCCTGATAATATCGAGGGAATTTTTGACAGCTACAAAGAGATGGCGTTGCTTTCTAAATTTGGCGGCGGTATCGGCTGGGACTGGTGCAAAGTGCGCGCTATGGGTGGAAGCATAGACGGACATAAAAACGCAGCCGGCGGCATAATCCCGTTTTTAAAAGTAACCAACGACATAGCCGTAGCGGTCGATCAGCTAGGCACAAGAAAAGGTGCGATAGCCGTATATATCGAGCCTTGGCATATGGATGTGAGCGATTTCTTAGACCTTCGCAAGAACTCGGGCGAGGAGCGAAGACGCGCGCATGAGCTCTTCCCGTCGCTTTGGATAAACGACCTGTTTATGAAGCGCATTAAAGAAAATGGTCGCTGGACCCTCTTTGATCCTGCGCAGGTGGCTGATCTGTGCGATCTATACGGCGAAGAGTTTGAAAAGCGATACATAGAGTATGAAAACGATGAAAATATCCAAAAAAACACCGTCGTAGCCAAAGAGCTTTGGAAGAAAATTTTAACCAGCTATTTTGAGAGCGGCATGCCGTTTTTGTGCTTTAAGGATAATGCCAACAGAGCAAATCCAAACGATCACGACGGACTTATCAGAAGCTCAAATTTATGCACCGAAATTTTTCAAAATACAGAGCCTAATTACTATAAGATCAAAATCACCTTTGAAGACGGCGAAGAGAGGCTCTTTGACGAGGAAGATAACGTTACTATCGATAGCGGCATAACAAAAAAAGCTAAGAAGCTAAGTGCGCTTGACAGCCTTGGCAAAAAGCAAATTTTTATTGTTGAAAAAGAGAGCGTCGAGGGCAAAACGGCGGTTTGCAACCTTGCGAGCATAAATTTAAGCAAGATAAATACAAAGTCTGACATCGAGCGCGTGGTGCCGATAGCCGTTAGAATGCTTGATAACGTTATCGATCTAAATTTCTATCCGCACAAAAAAGTAAAACATACGAATTTATCCTCCCGCTCTATCGGACTTGGCGTGATGGGCGAGGCGCAAATGCTGGCAAATCGCGGCGTAAAATGGGGCAGTTATGAGCATTTGGCGCTGATTGACAGCATAATGGAAAACATAAGCTATCAAGCCATCTACACAAGCTCAAATTTAGCCGTTGAAAAGGGCAAATATCCGACATTTGAGGGCTCAAAATGGAGCAAGGGAATTTTCCCGATAGATGTTGCGAATGAAAACGCAAAAGCTCTTGTAAATCGCGGAGGGCTGTTTGATGAGGACAGTTGCGACTGGGATAAGCTGCGAGCCAAGGTTAAGATTGACGGCATGAGAAACGGTTATCTCATGGCTATCGCGCCGACCAGTTCGATATCTATCCTTGTTGGCACGACACAGACGATTGAGCCAGTCTATAAACGCAAGTGGTTTGAGCAAAATTTAAGCGGTATGATACCGACCGTCGTACCTGATCTCAGCCCTGATACGTGGCAGTTTTACACACCTGCTTATGAGCTTGATCAAAGAGTGCTCGTTAAAGCCGGTGCCGTGCGCCAAAAATGGATCGACCAAGGTCAAAGCCTAAATATCTTCATGAGCCTAGATAAGGCAAGCGGCGGTTATCTAAATGAAATTTACACGCTTGCATGGGAGCTTGGACTTAAATCAACATACTATCTACGCTCTGAAAGTCCTGATAGCAACAAAGTAAATAACGTAGCCGATCGCTCGATCGAGTGCGAGGGGTGCCAATAGTGCAATGAAGCCTCTAAAGACCATAGGGCATAGTTCGCTTGAGCCTGAAATTTTTGTGCAAATTTTAAAGAAATTTGACATAGAAATTCTTGCCGATGTGCGAAGTGTGCCTTATAGTCGTTTTGCGAGCGCTTTTAATAAGGAGCCGCTAGCAAAATTTCTGCATGCTAATGATATCCGCTATATTTATATAGGCGATTTGCTTGGCGGAAGATTTGAGCCAAAATTTTTTGATCGAAACGGCGAGTTAGACACTCAAAAGCTTTTTACAAGCGATAAATTTAGCGCCGGTATAAAGCAAATTTTAGATTTGGCAACAAATTTTAATGTTTGTCTCATGTGTGCAGAGCAAGACCCGCTTAAATGCCATAGATTTGGCGTTATTTCACAATTTTTAAGCTTAAATTTTAGAGATGTTGAAGTCTCTCATATAGTCCCTAGTTCAAACTCGCAAATTTTTACTCTTGCTTTTCAAAAAGAGCTTGAAGCTAAAATTTTAGATAAATTTTGTGGAGAGTCCAGACTTAACTTATACGATGAAAATGACGAGCTGGCAAGCGCTTATGCAGGGTTAAACAAAGCATTGGGATACAAGCGTGCAGATATTTAATATCGGTTTTTGCGGCAAGAGCGCAGAGGAGTTTTTTACGCTTCTTACGAAAAATGGTGTGAAAAAGTTAATTGACATCAGGCTAAATCGCGTTTCGCAACTCGCAGGATTTGCCAATGCAAAACACTTGCCGTATCTGCTTAAAATTCACGGCATAGAGTATGAATACATGAGCGAATTTGCTCCTACAAAAGAGATTTTATCAGGCTATAGAAGCGGTGAAATGAAGTGGAGCGAGTATGAAAAGCGATTTAAAATTTTGCTTGCTAGGCGCGTTAAAAAAGAGGATATTGATATCGTTAAATTTCAAAATGCGGTCTTTTTATGCAGTGAGCCGACCGATCAAGAGTGTCATAGAAGGCTGGTGTGCGAGCATATCAAAAGCTTTTATCCTGAAGTTGAAATTTGCCCGCTTTGAACGCAAACTACCTGTAGATCTTTTTTAAATTCCCCAAATTTGCACTCAAATTTAAAAGCATAAAATCAGCTATCACAAGTCTTGCCATCGCGGTTGCTACGACACTTCCGCGAATGCCGATGCATGGATCGTGTCTGCCGCGAAGCTCGCAAATAACCTCTTTGCCGTGGATATCTTGAGTCTGTTGAGCGAGAAATATCGAAGGAGTAGGCTTAAAATGCGTAGTTATCAAAATTTCATCCCCACTGCTCATGCCGCCAAGGACTCCGCCTGCGTGATTTGAGATAAGGCCCGCTTCATTCATGCAGTCGTTATTTTCACTTCCTCGCATCGCGCTTGCTTTTATGCCCTCGCCGATCTCAACGGCTTTTACGCCGTTTATCCCCATCATGGCTGCTGCAAGCCTTGCGTCAAGCTTGTCATATAGCCCCTCGCCAAGCCCTGCGCGTGCGTTTAAAATTCGCGTTACGACGCTAGCTCCCACGCTATCGTGAGCCTGCTTAGTCTTTAAAATTTCATCCATCATCAAATTTTCTTTATCAAGGGCAAAAATTTCAGAGCCTTTAGCCGCTTCAAAGTCAAATTTCTCAGCCTTTATGAGCCCCACTCCGCTTACACCGCTTTCTACTTTTACGCCAAATTCATTTAGTAAAATTTGAGCAAACGCTCCGCCTGCCACGCGCACGGCAGTTTCTCTTGCAGAGCTTCGTCCACCGCCTCTATGGTCGCGAATGCCGTATTTTTTAAAGTATGTGTAGTCGGCGTGCCCCGGGCGAAAGAGCTCTTTGATGTTGTCATAATCTTTTGATTTTTGATTTTCGTTGTAGATCACAAATCCTATCGGCGTGCCGGTGCTAACGCCTTCAAAAATTCCGCTTAAAATTTCTATCCTATCGCCCTCGCGTCTTGCGGTGGCAAATTTTGATTGGCCCGGTTTGCGCTTGTCTAGCTCGCTTTGCAAGAACTCCTCATCTATCCTAACTCCCGCAGGAAATCCATCAAGCACACCGCCGATAGCCGCTCCGTGACTCTCTCCGAAGGTGGTTAAGATAAGTTTTCGTCCGAATGAATTCATGAGTTTTCCTTGATTTTTTCTATTGCCATTTTTGCGGCTAGCTGCTGAGCCTCTTTTTTGCTCTTGCCGATCGCGCGTGAAATTTCAACATCTTTTAACAAAAGCGCGATCTCAAATTCTTTTTTGTGATCAGGCCCAAATGAGCGCACAAGCTTGTATTCGGGAGTTACGCCTACTCTTGCTTGCGTTATTTCTTGCAGGGTTGTTTTATAATCTTTCATCAAATTTTTAAGATCGATGTCGGGATAGCAAATTTCAAAGAGTCTTACCGCGATATCGTTTACCGTTTCAAAGCCGCTTTCGATGTAGATGGCTCCCATCACCGCCTCAAAAGCGTCCGAGAGTATCGAAGCCTTCTTGCGTCCGCCGTTGTTTTCCTCGGCTGTCGAGATAAATATATGCTCGCCCAAATTTAGATAATTCGCCAAATTTGCAAAGCTTTTTTCGTTTACAAGTGCGGCGCGAAGCTTGCTCATATCGCCCTCATCGGTGTTTTTAAATTTGCGAAACAGATAATCAGCGATCACCAGATCCATTACAGCATCGCCCAAAAACTCAAGCCGCTCGTTGTTTTTGCCTTTCTTGCAGCTTTTGTGCGTAAGCGCGTTTTTTAGGTTGCTTATCTCTTTAAATTTATATCCGAGCCTATCTTGTAATGATTTTAAATTTTGCATTTATCTGTCGCTTTCATCTTTTATCTTGGTTGCCGCCTCTCTTGCAAGCGTGTCGCAGCGCTCGTTTTGCGGATGTCCATTGTGAGCCTTGACCCACGTAGCGCGGATCTTGTGAGCGTTTGAAACATCTAAAAACTCTTGCCAAAGCGGCACGTTTTTGACGTTTTTAAAATTCTTTTTTACCCATCCGTCCAGCCATTCGTTTATAGCGTTTGCGACATATGAACTATCGGTGTAAAGCTCGACTACGCAAGGCTCTTTTAGCGCTTTTAGCCCCTCTATCACGGCGCGAAGCTCCATTTGATTGTTGGTTGTCATCGCCTCTGCTCCGCTTGCTTCTTTTGTGTGTTTGCCGTACTCTAGGATATACGCCCAGCCGCCTGCGCCCGGGTTATTTAGGCATGAGCCGTCGCTAAAAAGGCATACTGTTTTCATCGGCTTTTTGTGTTATATGGGGTAAAATTTGCACGCTTGATAGCTCGTGGCATATCGGACAGCGATAAAAGTGCAGCGGAAGCGAGTTTTTACAGCTTTTGCAGACGTAATTAAAGCTAAGATCGGCTTTTTTAAAGCCCGCTTGTCTTAAATTCGCCATCACTTCAAGTTCAAATCCAAGCTCGCTTGAGGACTTATCGCCTAAACCTTTGGCATAAAATAGCGCTTTATACTCATCGTCGCTTAAATTTACAGCGCGCTCTTGTCTGTAGATGATATCAAGCACGTCATTTAACGGTGGGAAATTTGGGAAATTTACTATATCGGCACCCTTTTGCAGCCAGTTTTCAAGGGCTATCCTGCCTGCTAGAGGAAATTCTTTTTGTAGGCTTAAAATTTCAGCCGTTTTTAGCTCCAAGCTCATATCTTTTGCTATCAAAATTTTCATGATATTGATATAAGCCTTTTGAGATCTAACCTCAAGCCCTAGCTCTTCAAGCGCATCAAGCGCGTTTAGCGCCTCATCATACTCTTTTAGTTTCTCGTAAGTCATAGTTAGAAATTTAAGTGCGGTTTGGTTGCGCGCAGAGAGCTTTAAAGCGTCTAAAAAGACGTTTTTGGCCTTTTGTAAAAAACCGGCTTTGAAAAAAACCTGCCCCAATTCTGTAAAAATCGGCTCTTTTTCAGCTTTTGTCTTTGCCTTGCTAAGTGCGATCGAGTAGATATTTATCGCCTTTTCGAAGTAGCCGCTTTTAGCAAAAGTGTTAGCTAAAAAGCAAAGCGACGCGCTATCAACGTCAAATTTGACAAGCATCTCTTTATGCTCGCTGCTAAGCCCCTCGGTCTTATCAAATTTCTTTAAAAATTTCTCCAACTCCTGCTTTTCGTCTTTGTTTCTAAAAACGCCCCAGATGTAGCTTAAAACGGCGATCATGAGGATAAGTGAAACAAACACGACAAGCCCGAAAATCGGATCTCTAAACTCTATAAAAAAAATTTCCAATGTTGATTCCAGCCCTAAATTTTAAGCCCATTATAGCAAAGTGATTGTATAATCTCGCTTATGATAGACCCGAAATCCATTGAAAAACTCAAAGAGCAAACCGATATAATCGACATCATAGGACACTACATCCCGCTTAAGAAATCAGGCGCGAACTATGTCTGCGTATGCCCTTTTCATGATGACAAAAACCCCAGCATGAGCGTTAGTCCAAGCCGCGGGATATTTCACTGCTTTTCGTGCAAAGCGGGCGGAGATGTCATAAAATTTGTGATGGATTACGAGAAGCTTACCTATCCTGAAGCGATAGAAAAGATCGCTATGCTCTCAAATTTCACGCTTAATTATGTTAAAAGCGAGCGAGAAAATCCAAAAGAAAACAAACATATCTTAGAAAAGGCAAATGCCTACTACAGAAGTTTGCTTTATAAAACCCCTGCGGCGATAGAGTATCTATACTCGCGCGGCGTTACGGACGCGCTTTGCGCCAAATTTGAGCTTGGATATGCACCTGATAGCATCCAGACGATAAGGCTGCTTGAAAACGAGCAAATTTTGCCAAACGAAGCGCTTGAAGCGGGTATAGTCAAACAAAACGAAAGCGGAATTTACGCAAGTTTTATCCAGCGTATCACCTTTCCGATCTACACGCACACTGGCAAGCTTGTAGGCTTTGGAGGCCGAACTTTAGGCGATCATCCAGCCAAATACGTAAATTCGCCTCAGAGTGAAATTTTTGATAAATCAACTCTATTTTACGGCTACCACTTGGCAAAGCGCGACATCCACGCCAAAAATCAGATCATCATCACCGAGGGCTATCTTGATGTGATGATGCTTCATCATGCGGGATTTACTAACGCTGTGGCGGTGCTTGGAACGGCTCTTACGCAAAAGCATTTGCCGCTTTTAAAGCGAGGCGAGCTAAGCGTGGTGCTTTGCTTTGATGGCGATAGTGCGGGCATAAACGCGGCGGTTAAGTCCGCCCATCTGCTTGCGCAAAACGAGATAGACGGCAGCGTCGTTATCCTTGAAGGCGGAGCCGATCCTGCCGATATGGTGGTGGCGGGCAAGATAAAAGAGCTTCATAATTTGTTTGAAAACGGCGTTGAGATCGGGGAGTTTTATATAAGAAATTTGGTGGCTAAATTTGATCTAACCCGCCCGGTGCAAAAGCAAAAGGCGCTTGAAGAGGTGCGCGAATTTACGATGAGTTTAAAGCCGATAATCGCAAATTCTTACGCGCCGCTTGTCGCAAGCTTGCTTAAGATAGATATGAGCTCGTTTACTCTAACTACGGGCAGTATCAGAACTACTTCGCCCTCTATACAAGCGATAAGCGTGGCGCCAAGTAAAATTTCTCAAAAAGATAAGCTTGAGCTTGAACTTCTAAAGACGCTTGCCGAGGCAAACGGGCTTAGCGATATGATCTTGGATCTGGTAAAAAAGGAGTATTTTACTCATCACGCAGAAATTTTTGAGGCGATTTTGAGGCGAGCGCCGGAAGATGAGGTTATCCTGCGTGAAATTTCGCTTGAAAATGTCGATGTGATGGATAACGAAGAGCAAATTTTAAAGGCGGTAAAGATACTAAAAATCAGATTTTACGAAAATATGCGAAGGGAGTATCTGGTCTCAAATCGCAGCGATAAACTTGAAATTTTAGAAAAGATAGGAAAAATTTTGGAGAATTTAAATAGGTGAGAGCGTTAGTTTTGTTTAGCGGCGGGCTTGACAGTATGCTTGCTATAAAGCTCTTAAAGGAGCAAGGTATCGATGTGATAGCGGTTCATATCGATATAGGATTTGGTGCGGGTGAGGATAAATTTGAGGTTCTTAAAAAACGTGCGGCGATGGCGGGTGCGAAGCTAAAGATAGTAGACATCAGAAGCGAATACTTGCAAAATGTGCTTTTTAGCCCGAAATTTGGCTACGGCAAGCACTTTAACCCCTGTATCGATTGTCACGCGTATATGTTTAAGACGGCTCTTGGCATGATGGAGGCTGAGGGGGCTAGCTTCATCGCTACGGGCGAGGTTCTAGGACAGCGTCCGATGAGTCAAAGGCGCGATGCGATGGTGCATGTAAAGAGTTTGGCTAGAGATGAAGACGATCTTATCTTGCGTCCGATGTCGGCACTTCTCATGAGGCCGACAAAGCCCGAGCGAGAGGGCTGGGTGGATAGAGGGCGTCTGCTTGGACTTAGCGGCAGAGATAGAAAGCCTCAGATAAAGCTAGCCAAAGAGTTTGGATTTAGCGACTTTGAAAGCCCTGCGGGAGGGTGCTTACTAACGGTTGAAGGCTTTGCAAACAAGATAAAGGACTTTTTAAAATTTGATAAGGATATGAGCCTAAAAGATATGCAACTTCTTAAGATCGGGCGGCATTTGCGGCTTAAAAACGACTCAAAGATGGTGATCGGACGTGACGAAAGCGATAATGAAAAACTGCTCGCGCTTAAAAATCCAAAATTTGCTCAAATCAAGTTTGATGATAGCGTAGTAGGCGCGGTTAGTCTTATAAATTTAAATGCCGATGAAGAGGATCTTAAATTTGCCGTGCGTCTTGCGCTTGCCTACAC
>JAUNLC010000051.1 GCA_030532465.1 Campylobacter sp.
AGCTCAAAATCTAAAATAAACGATAAATTTAATCTGTCAAAAAGAGATGATTTGTTAATATCGCGTCTTTGAAATTTCACACAAAGGACAAATTTGAAAAAGATTATTTGTATGATAGTTTGCGTCTGTGCGATTTTTGCATCGACTTTACAAAAGGCTGATGATGCTTATGTTGACGGCAAATACGAAGAGGCGGCGAAACTTTATGAGAAGGCTTGCGACGAGGGCGATATGCAAGGATGCTATAATCTTGGAGCCATGTATGAAAACCAAAGAGGCGTTAAATACGATATGCAAAAGGCGATAAGCCTATATGAAAAAGCCTGCAACGGCGATAATGTCTATGGTTGTTATAATCTAGCTTCAGTTTATACGGATATAAAAAATTACGACAAAGCCTTGTCTCTTTATGTTAAGGCTTGTGACGGCAAGGACGGCATGGCATGCTTTAACTTAGGTGTTTTTAACTTTAAAGGCGAAGGCATGAAAGAGGATAAAAAAGCAGGCAACGAATTCTTTAAAAAGGCTTGCGAATACGGTACTCCCGAAGGCTGCTACGAGCTTGCGCGCTCTTATGTAAGAGGCCATGGAATCGAACTAAATTTCAAAAAAGCCGAAGAGTTTCACGCTAAAGCCTGTGAGATGCATCATGCAAGAGGCTGCTATAACGTGGGTGCGCTAAATACAAATCCTAAAGCCAAAGAGCACATGAAGCAAGATAGGCATAAGGCTAAGGCGTTTTTTAAGCAAGGTTGCGATCTTGGCGACGAGCAAAGCTGCGAAAATTTGATGTTTATGGAGCTTGGAAAGCTTTGATTTAATCTTACTAAAAGGCTAAAACTCCTTTAAATTTGCTAAAATAAAAAATCTACATCTAAAATTTAAAGGAGTGAGCATGCTACTACTTAAAAATGCAAATTTATTTACTCCCGAGCATATCGGAGATAGTGATGTGTTGGTTGGCGGAGGCAAAATTTTAGCTATCGGTAAAGGGCTTGATTTTCGCTGTGAAAACCTTGAAATTTACGACCTCAAAGGCAAAATTTTAGCTCCGGGACTAATCGATCAGCACGTGCATATCACAGGCGGAGGCGGTGAGGCGGGCTATCACTCAAGAACGCCTGAAATCAAACTAAGCGAGATCGTAAAATACGGCATCACAACCGTAGTGGGAGTGCTTGGAACCGACGGATGCACAAGAAGCCTTGAAAATTTATACTCCAAAGCAAAGGCGCTTGAATTTGAAGGAATTTCTACCTTTATCCACACCGGCTCATACGCTACGCCAAGCGTTACTTTTACCGGAAGCATAACTAAAGATTTGGTCGTCATAGACAAGGTTAGAGGCGTTAAAATAGCGATGTCGGATAACAGAAGCAGCTATCCGAGCGACGAGGAGCTTATCAAAATCCTAACCCAGATCAGAATAGGCGGCATGATATCCAAAAAAGGCGGCGTGATGCATATGCATATGGGCGGACTATCAAGCAAGCTTGATGCGGTGTTTAGGATACTAAAAGACTATGAATTTCCCGTTCAATACTTCTCTCCGACGCATTGCGCTAGGACAAAGGATCTCTTTGATGAGTGCTTGAAGCTTCAAAATATGGGCGGATTTTTTGATATCACAAGCGGTGGAAGCCAGTTTGCCGCGCTTCATGAAGTTATAGCTTACGGTATCGAAAAGGGCTTAAAACTAGACATGATGACGATGAGTTCGGATGGAAACGGAAGTGTGCCTAGATTTGATGAAAACGGCGCTTTGGTCGGATATGGATGTGCAAGTTGTAGCGCAAATTTAGACGTGATAAAAGCCGTAGTTGAAAATAAAATTTTAAGTCATACGCAGGCCTTTGCTTTGATGGGAAAAAACGTAGCCAAATTTTTAAATTTAGAGGGCAAGGGCGAGATCAAAGTCGGTTTTGATGCGGACTTTACGAGCTTTGATGAGAATATGAAAGTTAAAGATGTAATCGCAAAAGGCGAGTTTTGCGTGAAAGAAGAAAAGATAGTCAAAAAGGGATTTTTTGAATAAATTTTACAAAAGGGGAATATATGAGAAAAATTTTAATTTTATCAGCTGTTTTGACACTGTTTTTAGGATGTGCCGGCTCACAAGGCACCAAGCAGAACGATCAATCAAGGATACTTTCAAATATGATAAAGTGCAAAATGTTAGGCGGTGAGACATTTGTATTTGATATTGCGTCTTATGGTCCTCTTGCCGATGGTATGATGGCAGCAAGCGTGCGAACTACGCACAATGACGGCGGATTTTTTAGCAGTTTTAATAAATATTTAGTTGGCGGAACTAAAAATTTTGTCTTTTCTTCCGTTAATTCAGTGAAGCTTGAAGCTGTTGTGGCAAGTTCGTTTTTGCAACTTAAAGGGCGAAATTTAAGCGGAGTTAAAGTTTGCTTGGCAGGGCTTGAAAAAAGCGATGAGCTAAGCGGCTTGGCAAAAGAGCTTGGTATTGAGCTTTCGTTTATAAAATAGCGAATTTGAGGCGTTTTATACGCTTCAAATTTTGTTGCTCTTTAGAAACTGTAAAAATTTTAGAAATTTAGCAAAAGCGGCTTTGATTTTAGCCAAATTAAAAAGTAGTCAAATGCTTGGATAAAGCTTAAATTTATAAATTTTTCAGTATAATCCAAGCTTCAATTCACACACACCAATCCTAAAATTTGGTTGCGGCGAGTGTAAATTTGTCGTTAACGGGTGTGGAGGAGAAACCTAAATTTCGCGCAAAAGCGCACAAGGAGAACCAATATGGTAACAATGAGAGATTTGCTAGAGTGCGGCGTTCATTTCGGACACCAAACACGCAGATGGAACCCAAAGATGAAGAAATTCATTTTTGGCGAGAGAAAAGGTATCTACATCATAGATCTACAAAAAACTATCCGCTACTTCCGCTACACTTACAACATCGTTCGTGACGCGGCCGCAGAGGGCAAGACTATCCTTTTTGTAGGAACTAAAAAACAAGCCGGTCAAACAGTTGGCGAATATGCCGAAAAATGCGGTATGCCATACGTAAACCATCGCTGGCTAGGCGGCATGATGACAAACTTCGGAACTATCCGCCAATCAATCCGCAAGCTTGAGGTTATCGAGGCTATGGAAGAGGACGGCTCGATAAATTTACTAACTAAAAAAGAAGCTTTAATGCTTCGCCGCAAAAAAGAGAAGCTTTTAGCTTACCTTGGCGGAATTAGAAATATGAAAACTCCGCCTGATATGATATTTGTCATTGATACGGTTAAAGAAAAAATCGCCGTTGCTGAAGCAAACAGACTAAAAATCCCTGTCGTTGCTCCAATCGATACAAACTGCGATCCTGACGTTGTTGATTACCCTATCCCTGGAAACGACGATGCTATCCGCTCGGTTCAACTTTTCTGCCAAGAGATGGCCGAGGCTATCATCGAGGGACGCTCGCAACTTGAAAAAGACGGCGGCGTAGCTGAAGAGGGCAAAGAAGAGGTTACTCAAGAGGAGAAAGATGCCGTTATAGAAGAGGCTTTTGCCGAGGAAGATTTTGATGCGGAGGATGAAGAATAATGGAAATTACAGCTCAAATGGTAAAAGAGCTCCGTGAAACTACCGGAGCGGGAATGATGGATTGCAAAAAGGCTCTTGCCGAAGCAAACGGAGATATGCAAAAAGCCGTAGATCTGCTTCGTGAAAAGGGTCTTGGACAAGCTGCGAAAAAAGCCGATAGACTTGCAAGTGAAGGTCTTGTAAGCGTTGAGGTATGCGAGCACTGCAAAAAAGCAACTATTACTGAGATCAACTCTGAAACTGATTTCGTCGCTAAAAACGTTCAGTTTCAAAACCTTACGAAAGACACCACGGCTCACATTCAAGCAAACTCTATAAGCAGCGTAGAAAGTCTAAATGAGAGCGTCATCAACGGCGTTAAATTTGAGGATTATTTTAAAGGACAAATCGCTACAATCGGCGAAAATTTAGTCGTAAGACGCTTTGAAACCGTTAAAGTTGACGAAAACGGCGTAGTAAACGGCTACGTTCACTCAAACGGACGTGTTGGCGTTATTATCGCTGCAGCTTGCGAAAATACCGAAGTAGCTAAAAAAGCGGAAGATCTTATAAGAAATTTATGTATGCATGCGGCAGCTATGAAGCCAAGTGTGATAAGCTACAAAGATCTTGATAAAGATTTCGTAGAGAAGGAATTTATAGCGCTTAAAGCCGAGCTTGAAAAAGACAACGAAGAGCTAAAAAGACTTGGCAAGCCGCTTCACCACATCCCAAGCTACGCAAGCAGATTGCAACTTACCGATGATGTTGTAGCAAAAGCCCAATCCGCGATAAAAGATGAGCTAAAAGCAGAAGGCAAACCTGAGAAAATTTGGGACAAGATTATACCGGGCAAGATCGAAAGGTTTTTCGCCGATAACACGGTTTTAGATCAAAGACTTACTCTTTTAGGACAATTTTACGTAATGGATGATAAAAAAACTATCGAGCAAGTAATAGCCGAAAAGAGCAAAGAGCTTGGCGGCAAGATCGAGATCGTAAAATACGTTCGCTTCGAACTTGGCGAAGGACTTGAGAAGAAAAACGAGGATTTTGCAGCGGAAGTTGCGGCTCAAATGGCTTAAAATGGAAATTTTAAAGGGCGTAGATCTTAGCTTTGCGTATGATTATACGCTCTTTGAAAGTCTAAAATTATCACTCAACTCCGGCGAAAGTTCAGCCATTTTAGGCGTGAGCGGATGCGGAAAATCAACCATACTTCATATACTTTCAACCCTGCTTAAACCAAAAACCGGCGAAGTTATCTACAAAGGCAGATCGCTTTATGATTTATCGCAAAACGAACTTTTGCAAATTCGCAGACTTGATTTCGGTATCATTTTTCAGGCTCACTATCTGTTTAAAGGCTTTAATGCACGCGAAAATATCGAGCTTGCAAGCATACTTTCAGATCAAACAATAGATGAGAATATGATTGAGAATTTAAAGATCAAAGAGGTTTTAAATCAAAAGGTAGGAGAACTAAGCGGAGGGCAGCAGCAGCGAGTAAGCATAGCTCGCGTGCTTTGCAAGAAGCCTAAAATCATCTTTGCCGATGAGCCTACCGGAAATTTGGATAAGCAGACTGCAAACGAAGTTATGAAAACTCTTTTTGAATATGTAAGAACAAACGATGCCGCTTTGGTGCTCGTAACTCATGATAATGAGCTAGCTCATCAGTGCGATAGAGTATATAGGCTTGAAGACAGGCGATTTTTTAATATCAAATAATAAATTTACACTTAATTTTTACATTTTATTCTATTAATTTCAAAATTTAAAGCTCAAGCCCAATAAACACTTGAAGTAAGAATTTAGACAAAATTATTTAAAATAAGATTTAAATTTAGTGAATTTGGGGAACAGCAAGTGGAGATAGTGAGCTTTTTTGGCGCCGATAGAGTCATAACTTTTATGCTTTTATTTGCTAGATTAAGCGGGCTTATGGTCTTTTTTCCGTTTTTTGGACATGCTCAAATTCCCATATCGGCAAAAACCGCCCTTACGTTTTTTTTGACGATTTTTTTATTTCCTATGGCAAGCGTTAAGAGTGGCGAAATTTACTATCTTGCGGTTGAAATTTTAAGCGAGCTTATGCTCGGACTTTGTGCAGGACTGCTGGTAACGATCGTATTTGGCATACTTCAGCTTGCAGGCGAGCAGATATCTATAGTGATGGGCTTTTCTATGGCTAGCGTGCTTGATCCTCAAACAGGTATAAACTCGCCCGTTATGTCAAATATCATAAATTTTCTTGCTCTCATGACTTTTTTAGCTTTTGACGGACACCATCTACTCTTGCTGTTTTTTGCAAATTCGCTCACTCATATACCTCTTGGAGAGTTTTATCCCAGCGTAAATATAGTAAATTACGCTTCAAAATCGATGATAAATCTCTTTATGTTCGGATTTATTATGTCGTTTCCTATCCTTGCTCTTTCGCTGCTGTCTGATCTTATTTTTGGTATGCTTATGAAGACTATGCCGCAGTTTAACCTGCTAGTTGTGGGATATCCCATCAAGATTGCGATAGGATTTGTCGTGCTTATAGCGATATTGTCCGGTATGATGGCTCTTTTTAGCGAACTGATGTTTAGAGTGATAAACGATATGCCGTCTTTGTTTTTCAATATAAGCCAGAAGTAATCAAAAATATCTTAAAATACTCATTTAAGGTTTTTTCAAAGGAGTTTGTATGAAGGTCGCACTTGTTAATGCTAACCCTGCCGTTTCTCGTTTAGCCACACTTAGCCTAAGCAAGATGGGTTGCGAATATGTTGAGGTTGCGAGCTTAGATCTGCTTGACGATAAGCCTTTTGATGTTTTGATAGTTGATAGCGATGTCGATGTTAGCGGGACTGATTTAAAAAATATAGCCGATAAAATTTTATATCTTGCTTCAAAAAATTCTCCTGAATTTAGCGGTGCGGATAGAATTTTGTTTAAGCCTTTTTTGCCGACCGAGTTTGTGCTCGTTATGGAAAAATTAAGTCCGAAACAAGAGCAAGTTGAGGATGAATTTGAGGATTTAAAAGAGCTTGATGAAGCTAGTTATGAGAGCGATTTTAAGAGCGAATTTGAGGATGAAATTTTTGACGACGAACTACCTGAGCTTGATCGGATTGAAGACGGCGAGCTAGATCTAAATGATTTGAGTTTGGATGAGGATGGCGGCTTTGAAGATGAAGTCGCTAAAGAGACTCAAAAGATTGATAACGGCTTGACCGAAGAGATTAGCGAGCTTGTAAAATCGATAGATGATATGCATGAAACTTTTGAAGATGAAAATTTAAGCGAAGCTGAACATACTATGCAAGTTGAAATGCTAGCTCGCGAAGAGGAGCTGTTAAAAGAATTTAGTTTTAGCGATGAAACTTTGGAGCAAGAAGATGACAGCAAAACCAAAGAAGAGGCGAGCGAAGAAGAAGTTGATGAGCTTGTGAGCGAACGAGCCTCTAGCACATACGATGAAGAGCTTGATGTGATAGAGAGTATTAAAAACGATATAGACGAGATAGAAAACTTAGATGCAAAATTTGAAGAGGAGCTGCAAGAGGAAACTAAAGATTTTGTAGTTGAAGAAGAATTTGCAAAAGATGATGTGCAAAATTTTGCCCAAGAGCTTGAACTTCCGGATGAGTTACCCGGTGAATTTGATGATGAAAAATTTGACATCAAAGACGAAGCCGAATTTGAGATAAAAGAGCAAAATTTATCTAGCGTAATTAAAAATGAGAATACGGCTAGCGAAGCAGGAAAGAAAGATTTTGAAATTTATGAGTCTGACGCTACAAGTTACGATGATATCGAGCAGATAAGCGAAGAGCAGATGAAAAGAGCTCTTGAAGAGAGCTTAGATGAGGTAGTGCTAAAAAGAAGCGAAGTGGATATAAAAACCGAATTAACAAACAAAATAAGCGATCATATCGCAACTTCGCTAAGCGCAAGTTCGATAAAAGAGGCCTTAAAAGGGATGAATATAAAGATAAATATAACATTTGAGGAAAAGTGAATTTGAAAGGTCAAATTTTAATTATCAGCGGTCCAAGCGGAAGCGGTAAAAGCACACTTTTAAACAGACTCTTGGCTGAAGAGAAGAATTTGTATTTTTCGATCTCGTCTACAACCAGAAAGATAAGAGAGGGCGAAAAAGAGGGTGTGAACTACTACTATATCGGCGAAGAGGAGTTTAAGCAAGGCATTGAAGAAGGAAATTTTCTAGAGTGGGCAAATGTGCATAAAAACTACTACGGAACCTCTTTAAAGCCTGTCGTGTCCGCTCTTGAAGAGGGCAAGATAGTAGTTTTTGACGTAGATGTACAAGGATTTAAGCTTACTACCGCTAAATTTGCAAATTTGATAACATCTGTGTTTATTACCACGACAAATAAAAAAGAGCTTAGACGTAGGCTCGAAAATCGCGGAACCGACACGCCCGAAATGATAGAAAATCGCCTTATGAACGCAGCCGGCGAGATGGAGCATATCATGGAGTATGACTATCTGCTGATAAATGATGACGTAGAAAAAAGTTATGAAAATTTAAGAGCGATTTTAAAGTCGATGAAGTTAAAGAGTGCAAATATAAATTTGCGCGAAACTATCAATAATTGGATAGATTGCTAAAAATTATGATAAGATTACGAAAAATTTAAAGGAGAGAAAATGGGTCCAAGCGTCCAACAACTGCTGATAATCTTACTTATAGTGGTGCTTTTATTTGGTGCTAAAAAAATTCCCGAGCTTGCAAAAGGTCTTGGCAAGGGCATAAAGAGCTTTAAGTCGGAGATGGAAAATGACGACAAAAAGGCTGAAAATATAGAAAAAGTCGAAGAGAAAAAAGAAGAGACGGCAACTGCTACAAAAGCTGACGATACTACAAAAACCGCCTGAGATAAAGAGTGAAAAATTTAATCATCGATGAGATAAAAAAGCATATCGGCGAAGAGATCCCGCTAGAAAAGCCAAAAGATAAAAATTTGGCGCACTATGCTACGCCTGTTGCGTTTTCGCTTGCCAAGGAGCTTAAAAAATCGCCCAAGATAATAGCCGAAGAGATGATAGAGCGTTTTAAGGATAGCGAAGTTTTTGAGGCTAGCGCACTAAACGGATATATAAATTTCAAGCTAAATTCTAAATTTTTAAACGAGCTTGCAACATCTAGCCTTGAAAATCCTCAAACTTTTGCAAAAGGCGGTGCAGATAGCGAAAAAATCCTTATAGAGTACGTTAGCGCAAACCCTACCGGACCGCTTCACATCGGGCATGTAAGAGGGGCCGTATTTGGCGATACCTTGGCTAGAGTGGGCACTTATATAGGCAAGGATATCACAACCGAATACTATATAAACGACGCAGGAAATCAAATCGATCTGCTTGGAATTTCCATAAGCCTAAGAGCCAAAGAGGAGTTGTTCGGCGAGTCGGTCATATATCCTGAAAAGTATTACCGCGGTGATTATATAATGGATATCGCAAATGCCGCAAATTCTAAATTCGGTAAAGAAATTTTTTATGACGAGAGTAGAAATTTAGAACTTGCAGAATTTGGCAAGGATATGGTTTTAGAGCTTATAAAACAAAATTTAGCCGATGCGCAAATTTTCATAGAGAATTGGTCAAGTGAGAGAAGCTACTACGATAAGCTTGAGGCTACACTTGAAAAGCTTAAAAAATGTGGCGGCATATATGAGGATGAGGGCAAAATTTGGCTTAGATCAAGTGAAGTTGGCGACGAAAAAGATCGGGTTATAGTTAGAGAAGACGGGCGAGAGACATATTTGGCAGGCGATATAGTCTATCATAATGACAAATTTGAGCGCGGATATGATAGGTATATCAATATCTGGGGTGCCGATCATCACGGATATATAGCCAGAATGAAGGCTGCGATACACTTTTTAGGCTATGATGAAAATAGGCTTGAAGTGCTGCTAACCCAGATGGTCTCTTTGCTTAAAAACGGCGAGCAGTTTAAGATGAGTAAGCGCTCGGGCAACGTTGTGCTTATGAGTGACGTTACCGCTGAGATAGGGTATGAGGCGCTTAGGTTTATGTTTTTAAGCAAAAAGAGCGATACTCACCTTGAATTTGACATAGATGAGCTAAAGCGCGAGGATAGTTCAAATCCGATTTTTTATGTAAATTACGCTCATGCACGCGTTAATCAAGTCTTTACAAAGGCCGGTAAAAGCGTGAACGATGTTAAGAGTGTTAAGCTTGTAAATTTAAGCGATGATGCAAAAAATTTGCTTTTTGAGGCTCTGTCTTTAAATGACGTGCTTATGGATGCCTTTAATGCTCGTGCTATGCAAAAAATTTGCGATTATCTAAAGTCGCTTGCTGCAAATTTTCATAAATTTTATAATGAAAACCGTGTTGTTGGAAGCGAAAACGAGGATGAGTTATTAAAGCTCTTTGCCGTTGTTGCACTTTCGATAAAAACCGCTTTGG
>JAUNLC010000052.1 GCA_030532465.1 Campylobacter sp.
TCCTTTACCACTATAATTCCGCTAAGAATTACTAGCATTATACCTAAAAATGCAACCATGTTCGGCAAACCGTCCCCCATAAAATATCCGATGATAATCGTAAAAATAACATCCGCATAACTTATCGCGGCTACCGTTCCGGCCTTTTTACTGGCGGCATAAGCCTTCGTCATAAACACTTGAAAATAAAGCCCCGTAACGCCCATTAAAAGTATAAAAATGATATTTTTCGTATTTGGCAACACAAATTTAGAAAACAAAAATTCAAACCCGTCTATCTGGATAAACTCTGCCAAAGCCATAAAGATAATGGGAAGCAGCGTGCCAAATCCCATGAAAGAAAATACTATAACGCGCGTATCATAGCTCTTCTTAAGCTCTCTAACGCTGGTATAGGCAAGCGCGGCCCCTACTCCACTCCAAATCCCAAGCCAATCCGTCTTTGAGATACCAAGCTCGGGCTGAATGATAAGCAAAATCCCGCCAAATCCGATAAATATCCCCATCCAACCGCGAGAGCTTAGCTTCTCACCCATAAACATCGCGGCAAGAAGCGCGGTAAATATCGGGCTGGTTTTAGAAAAGGTAAACGCCGCACCTAAATTTATATGAGCGATATTATAAAAAAAGGCAAAAAGCGCAAGAGTGCCGATAACTCCCCTAAATATCAGCAGATACGGATGTCCGCCTTTTTGATGCGCTGGCTTTTTATAAAGCGAATAAACGATCAAAACAAGACCGATCAAATTTCTAAAAAACACAACTTCTATAGAAGGCATATCGGCGCTTATAACCTTTGCGAGCGCCCCTGTTATGGCAAAAAGCATGCAGGCTATTATCATATAATAAGCGCCCAAATGTCTCATTAGAAATTTATGTAACAACTATTAACCTTCTTTGAAATTTGAGCGTATTGTAGTGCAAAACGGCTTAATTTATAAACATTGTAAGTTAAAAATTTGTATAATAGCGAAATTTAAAGGAAAATAAAGTGCAAAAAATCATACTTGTCGGAAAGCCAAACGTAGGTAAAAGCTCGCTTTTTAACCGCTTGGCAAAAAGGCGCATAGCCATCACTTCGGACGTAAGCGGAACCACTCGCGACACAAACAGAGCCGAGATAACGATTGACGATAAAAAGTGCATTTTGGTTGATAGCGGCGGGCTTGATGAGAGTAGCGAACTTTTTAGAAACGTCAAAGAAAAAACGCTTAAAGAAGCTCAAAACTCAGACGCCATCATCTACATGGTAGACGGCAAAAATTTCCCTGACGACGAAGACAAAACCATGTTTTACGCACTTTTAAAGCTAGGAATTCCAACCGCGCTTGTCATAAACAAAGTTGATAGCAAAAAAAACGAGCAAAGAGCTTGGGAATTTGATAGCTTTGGCGCAAAGGATCTGTTTGCTATCTCGGTTACTCACAATGCGGGAGTTGATGAGCTTAGCGAGTGGATTTACAAGCACCTTAAAGATGAGATAAAGCCTGATTTAGATGAGGATTTTGATGATTTTTTAGAGACTCTTGATGAAGAGGGCAAGCAAAATTTCGAAGGAAAAAACATAAGAGTTGGCATCATAGGCCGCGTAAACGTGGGTAAAAGCTCGCTTTTAAACGCTTTGGTTAAAGATGCAAGAGCCGTTGTAAGCGATGTAGCAGGCACTACGATAGATCCTGTAAATGAAACATTTGTTTATGAAGATAGAGTGATCGAATTTGTCGATACCGCAGGCATCAGAAAGCGCGGCAAGATCGAAGGTATCGAAAGATACGCGCTAAATAGAACCGAGAGCGTGCTTGAAAACACAGATATCGCCCTACTCGTACTTGATAGTTCAGAGCCTCTAACCGAGCTTGATGAGCGTATCGCAGGGCTTGCTAGCAAATTTAACCTAGGCGTGATAATCGTGCTAAACAAGTGGGATAAGAGCGAAGTAGAATTTGACGAGATGAAAAAGATCATCAAAGATAAGTTTAAATTTCTAACCTACGCGCCGATAATCAGTGTCAGCGCACTTGGCGGCAAGAGAGTGCATAAAATTTACTCGCTCATCTTTGAGGTTTATAAAAATTTCACTCAAAAAATTCAGACTTCAAAGCTAAACGAACTTATCGAGGAGGCGACCAAAATCCATCCGATACCGCGCGAAAAAGGCAAGAGCGTGAGGATTTATTATGCGGTGCAGTTTGGATTTGCGCCACCAAAGATAGCTCTTATCATGAATCGTCCTCGCGCACTTCACTTTAGCTACAAACGCTATCTTACAAACAAACTGCGCGAGAAATTTGAACTAAGCGGCGTTCCTGTCGTGCTTATACCAAAAAACAGAAGCAGCGAGGAAAAAGATGAGCTCTAACATAGTCTTAATCGGCTTCATGGGAGTTGGCAAAGGCACGGTAGCAAGGCAGCTTTGCAAAAAACTAAAGCGAATCATGCTTGATACGGACGATCTTATTGAAAGTAGTGAAAATTTAAAAATTCGCGAAATTTTTGAGACAAAGGGCGAAGAGTATTTTAGAAAGCAAGAGCGCTTAGTCGCTAAAAATTTAGCCGCTAACGTGCAAAACTGCATAATAGCAAGCGGCGGAGGCTTCGTAAACGTTAAAAATTTAAACAAAATCGGCACCGTGATATATCTAAAATCAAGCTTTGATGGCATAATAAAACGCATAGAAAATAGCGAAAATGCAGAGAAGAAATTTGCCAAACGCCCGCTTTTGACCGACCTTGATCGTGCTCGCAAGCTATTTAACGAGCGTAAAAAACTCTACAAGGATCGCGCTGACATTATCATCGATGTGGAAAATAAAAGCGTAGAAAACATAGTCAAAGAGATAAAAGCGCAGCTAAATTTAAAGAGAAAATGAAACGTAGAAATTTTATAAAAATAGTAGGAGCATTGGGACTAATGAGCGGATTAAATTTAAGTGCGAAAACTGAAGCGAAACGCCTATATATAGTGCATGGATACGACGCTTCGCCAAAAAGTCATTGGTTTGTCTGGCTACAAAACGAGCTTAATAAATTTAACGTGCAAACGCAAATTTTAACCATGCCGACTCCTGCAAAACCGCGCTTAAACGAGTGGCTGGAAACGCTAAAAAATGAAATTAAATTTGAGGGGCGAACCTATCTGATAGGACATAGTTTGGGTTGCCCTACGATATTAAATTTTCTTCAAAGATATGCAAAAAGCGGCGAAGTTTCTGGTGTCTTGCTGGTGTCTGGACTAGCCAAACCGCTTAAGGGGTTTGAGATTTTAGATGAATTTATGGACGGCGGATTTGATTTTGAGCTTTTAAAAACGCTAGTAAAATATCGCGCTGTCATCGCTGCAAAGGATGATTATATCGTGCCGTTTGAGCTTACAAAAGAGCTTAGTCAAAGCCTAGATGCGGCATTTTACGAGGTGCAAAAGGGCGGGCATTTTTTAGATAGAGATGGATTTAGCAGCTTTGATTTGGCGTTAGAAGTCGCCAAAAAGATGATGAATTTGTGAAATTTGAGTTGAAAATTTATAAAATAAAGTAAAAATTTTCATCAAACAAGGAGGATAAATTTTCAAGTTGCAGATAGGACAAGCAGTCTATCAAACTTAAAAAATTTAAATTCAGCAAAACATGATAGAAAAAGCTTTTTAAAAAGGACTAAAATTTGAGAGTATTAACAGGACTTCAACCCTCGGGAAAACTGCATCTTGGCAACTATTTCGGCTCGATTAAGCAGATGGTGGATGCGCAAAGCTCAAGCGATATGTTTATGTTTATCGCGAACTATCACGCGATGACGTCTGTTAGCGAGGCAAGCAGGCTTAAGCAAAACACTTTTGAGGCGGCATGCGCCTTTCTTTCGTTAGGAATTGATCCTGAAAGAAGCGTATTTTGGGCGCAAAGCGATGTTAAAGAGGTGCTTGAGCTATACTGGGTGCTTAGCCAATACACCCCGATGGGCTTGCTTGAGCGCGCGCACAGCTACAAGGATAAGGTCGCAAAGGGCATAAGTGCAAACCACGGGCTTTTTAGCTATCCCGTGCTGATGGCTGCGGATATCTTGCTATTTAACGCGCAAGTGGTGCCTGTAGGCAAAGATCAAATTCAACACGTCGAGATCGCTCGCGATATAGCGATTAAGTTTAATAACGAACATGGAGAAATTTTCACCCTGCCTGAAAGCAAAGTAGATGAAAACGTAGCAACCGTGCCGGGAACCGACGGAGCTAAGATGAGTAAGAGCTACGGCAACACGATAGATATCTTTGCCGATGCTAAGACGCTAAAAAAGCAAATAGGCTCGGTAGTAACGAGCTCAGAACCTCTTGAAGCGCCAAAAGAGTGGCAAAACTGCAATGTATATAATATCGCTAAACTTTTTTTGAACGAGAGCGGACAAAATGCGCTTAAAGAGCGTTATGAGCGAGGTGGAGAGGGTCACGGGCATTTTAAGATGTATCTAAACGAGCTTGTTTGGGACTATTTTGCTCCGGCTCGAGAAAAATTTGAGTACTATTTAAACCATAAAGACGAGGTAAACGAGATATTGTTAGCGGGTGCAAAGAAGGCTCGCGAAGTGGCGCTTCCGCTCATAGAAAGAGTGCGTGAAGCAACCGGAATTTACAGATAGGCTAAAAGATGATAAATTTAAGATTACTTGAGACAAACTACGATGAATTCGTAAAAAAACTACGCGGCAAAAAGATAAAAGAGGAAATTTTAGGCGAGCTTTTGGCAACCTTTAACGAGCTAAAGGCAAAAAGGCAAAATTTAGAGAGCCTACAAGCCGTCCAAAACGCTAAAAGTAAAGAACTTGGCATCAAGGCAAGAAATGGCGAGGATGTAAGCACTCTAAAAGAGGAGCTAAATCTAAACAAAGCCGCGATGAGCGAAGCCGAAAAAATAGTAAGAGAGATTGATGAAAAACTTGAAAATATAGCTTCAGGAGTGCCAAATATCACCGATGACGACGTGCCTTTCGGAGAGGACGAGGATGATAACGTCGAGCTAAAAAAAGTGCTTGAACCGCGCAAATTTGACTTTGAACCAAAGCAGCACTATGAGCTTGGCGAAAAGCTTGGCTGGCTTGATTTTGAGCGCGGAGCAAAGCTTGCCGGAAGCCGCTTTACGGTGCTAAAAGGCGAAGGGGCAAGGCTTAGTAGAGCGCTTGTTAATTATATGATTGACTTTAATACGGCTCGTGGATTTGAGCTTGTAAACGTGCCGTTTTTAGTAAATTCTCGCACGCTTTACGGCACGGGGCAGCTACCAAAATTTGAAGAGGATCTTTACAAAATTCGAGACGAAGACCTATATCTAATCCCAACCAGCGAAGTGCCCGTAACAAATTTATATAATGACGAGATCATCGAGGCTGATAGCTTGCCTATAAAGATGACTTGCTACTCGGCTTGCTTTAGGCAAGAGGCGGGCTCTGCGGGCAAAGATACGCGCGGTATGATACGCCAACACCAGTTTGAAAAGGTGGAGCTAGTAAGCATAACAACACCCGATCAAAGCGAAAGAGTATTTGAAGAGATGGTAGCTTGCGCCAGCGACCTGCTTACCTCTCTTGGCTTACCGCACCGCCATCTTCTGCTTTGCAGCGGGGATTTGGGCTTTAGCGCGGCAAAGACTATCGATCTTGAGGTTTGGCTGCCGGGTCAAAACAGATACCGCGAGATAAGTTCGGTTTCAAACACTCGTGATTTTCAAGCAAGAAGAGCAAAAATTCGCTTTAAAGAGGGTAAGAAAAACACTCTCGTTCA
The DNA here is from genome assembly GCA_030532465.1 of Campylobacter sp. GTDB lineage: Bacteria > Campylobacterota > Campylobacteria > Campylobacterales > Campylobacteraceae > Campylobacter_A. The sequence goes on from JAUNLC010000052.1 coordinate 5,762, forward strand.
CACCCTTAACGGCTCAAGCCTAGCGGTAGGCAGAACGCTCATAGCCATCATGGAAAACTACCAAAAAAGCGACGGCACGATAGAAATCCCAGAGGTTCTTAAAAGGTATATGTAGTGGCAGAGGATAATGTAGTAATACTCGAAGAAGCCGATCCTAAAAAGCCAAGAGAGGGTCAAGAAGTAGGCGAAGAAGAGGCTCTCGTATCGCTTGAAAGCCTGCAAGAGACGCACAAAGAGGAGCATAGCGATCAGGTCATCGTAAAAAAAAGCAAAAAAAAGCCTATTATCATCGGCGCTATCGCTCTTTTGCTAATCATAATCGCAACTTCTATTATATTTTTTATCCTAAATAAAGACAAAAGCCCAAAAATAGATCCAAGCCGACTTGCAAGAGACATCGAGGAGCGCTTTGAAGTGCAGAAATTCGGCGCTTCAAAGATCGATGATATGATACAAAAGGCAAATATCTTATATGAAAAAGGCAATAAATTTGAGGCCTTGAAAATTTATGAAAACGTAGCTATATATAACGAATCGCTCTCAAACTACAATCTCGGCGTTTCGCAAATGAAGCAGGAGAAATTTGCCGAGGCGATAGAGTCCTTTAAAAAGGCCATAAACAATAAAGAAAATATCGCGGTAAGCGCGATAAATGCGGCAGTTAGCTCGCTTGAGCTAAACAACACCAAAAGCTTTGAATACTACATCGACCTTGCAAATTCGTTCTTGCAAGAGGAGGCGGATTCGCCGCTTTATAACTACTACTATGCTTTGATAAATTACTATAAAGGGCATTATATCGAGGCTTTGCGTGCGCTTTCTCACCCTATCCAAAGGCATTATAAAAACAAATTCGACTATCTAAGCGCTAAAATTTTAACTCATCTTGGAAAGGATGAAGAGGCGATAGAAAAACTAGAAAACCAAAAGGAATTTGACGCAAATTTGCCTCTTGGCATGCTATATGCAAGAAACGGGGAGTATGAAAAGGCTAGAAATAAGCTAAATTTAGCGCTTAAAAATAGCGACGAGATAAACAAGATCGACACTATGTTAGCGCTCATTGATATAAAAACAGGAAATTACGCCTTAGGCGCGGACGGTTTAAAGACGGTTTTTGCCAAAGATAAGCTCTTTATCAACAATACTTTTCCTATAAAAGCGATCTTAAAGCCTGAACTTTTTGACGTAAATTTGGCTCAAATGCACTTTAAAAACGATCTGTTTTTCGACAGGGCAAAAAGATATGAGGTACTGTTTTATTTCGCGCCTTACAAAGTTTTTGACGCGAGTCAGACGATAAATTATATAAGAAAGGGCGGAGTTAGCCTATTTCTTGATGACGCGAGCTCTGCAAGCAGCTATCTAAGCGCAAGCGGGACTATATCAAAGGTAAATTTAGAGCTCTCAAAGGCCATAGCAAGCGCGTTAAACTATAGGCTAAAAGATGCCAACGCGCACTTTGCAAATCTTATAAGACTCTATCCGGAGCATTCCGTTTTACACTATAACCTTGCTCTAAGCTACGCGCAGCTGGGTAACTTCTCGCTTGCTGCCAAGCACTTTATCACAAGTTATCATCTTGATCCCACAAACCACCTTGCGGGAGCATTTGGCGCGATAAGTAACGACATAAATAACGAAAATAACGCCAAGTTACTTCAAGAGATAAGCGAAAATTTAGAGCATGACGGCAATATCAAAGAGATAAATTTATACAAGGCTTTAACCGAACTCATAACCGGCAACCAAAATGCGCTTATCAGATGGCTTGAAGAGGACAAGGATGAAAGCGCGCTAAATTTGGCGTTTGATGCGCTTATAGCTAAAATTTCAAACAGAAATGATGAATTTGCGCTTAAAACAGCGACCCTAAAGCGTAAACTGCCTGACGACGTCGTGACGAACATCTTAAATTTTATCGCTAAATTTGACGATAAAAACATTAAAGATTACGTCAGGCAAATTCAAATTTACTTTCACAACAAAGAGCTTAACGAAGCTGCGTTTTATCACGGAGCAAACATTATAAAAGAGCAATACATCAAGCTTTTGCAAATTTCGGGGCTTTTAAACTACGAGCGAGAAAAGCTTAAAAACATAATCTCAAACGGCAACAAAGATGACGCAAATTTACTTCAAACGCTCGCTTATATCGATATCTTTACAAACAATTTCGAGGAAAGCTACCGGATATATAACCGTATAATAGACGAGTTTAAGATAAACGACGCGGGGACTTTGTTTATGGGCGCGGTAGCCGCGATAGGCTCAAACCATCCTCAAAACGCCATAGCGCTTTTGGAGCTTTCAAAACTGACCGATCCAAACTCCTCAGATAGCCGCCTAGCGCTTGCTTACCTTTACCAAGAGATCGGCAATATCGAAGCTGCGGCCATACAATACAACCTTATAAAAGGCGATAAATTTCAAAGCAAATTTTTTGATTTTAAGATCGACTATGAGAGTTTAAAATAAAAGAGTCTTCATGAATCTTGAAAAACTAAAAGATGAGTGCGAAAAACTGGGAATTTTAAGAGCGTTTGACGAACTTAAAAAGTATGCAAGAAATGCGATCGTAATAAACCAAAGCACAACGGATGACAAACTTATAAAAATAGGCTCGTCAAAATTCGGAGGACTTCCCGATTTACCAAAAAACATAGAGTGGTTTAAAAACGAAACGACTAAAAACCACCTGCACTTTATAGCGCAAATAAATTTTAGCGAGGTTAAAAAATACGACTTGGAAGACGAACTTCCAAATTCGGGTATCTTATATCTCTTTTATGACTGCATAGATATGCCTTGGGGCTATGATTTTAAGGATAGATACGGCAAAAAAGTATTTTATTTTGATGGAAATTTAAGCGAATTAGAAAGAAAGTCTGCGCCTGAAAATACCGAAATTTTTGATGCTATGAAGCTTAGTTTCTCCGCTGAAATAGAACTTCCCGACCACGAAAGCGACTTGATAGATACGGATAAGTTTAACGATGAAGAGACCGATAAAATTTATGATATACAATATGAATTTTATGAAGAAAACGGCGATAAAATTTTAGGACACTCAAATAATATTCAAGACGGTATGGAGCTTGAATGCGAGCTTGTGACAAACGGGCTATATTGCGGCGACGAGAGCGGATATAACGACCCTATAAGATTTGAGCTTGAAAAGAATGTCGCAAACTGGAAGTTGCTTTTACAAATCGACAGCAACGAAGAAAACGGCATGATGTGGTGCGATTACGGCAAAATTTATCTTTGGATCACAAAGCAAAATTTAAAGGATAGAAATTTCCAAGATAGCTGGCTGATTTTGCAATGCGACTGATGAAATTTAGCAAATTTATAATTTATCCTCAAAACGCTAGATTTAAAAAGTAGCCTTGCCATGATAAAACAAGGCTTATAGACTATAAATTTACTTTTGCTTATCCTCTAAAACCTTTTCTTTCCATTTTGAGCTCTCTTTTTTATCATCCATCATATCTTTTGAAAATTCAGCCGCCGCTTCGAAATTCCTTCTTACCCCCTCGCTTGAATTTTGATATTTAACGGCATTTGAGCCCTTTATACCAAGGCTTTTAGCCTCGCTAACCGCATCTATATTTGCGCCTAAGAAGATAAATTCCCAATCATACTTGCTCTGCTTTGCGCTTATCATCTCTTTTATCTGCGCCTTCGTATACTCCTTGCTTGAGTTTTCCATGCCGTCGGTTATGATGACAAAAAGCACCCTATTATCCTTTACGTAGATGTCGCTTACTCGCTCGATCCTATTTATCGTGCTGCCAACCGCATCAAGCAAAGCCGTATTGCCGCTTGCAAAATACTCTTTATCTGTCAATTTTTCTATCTTTTTGATATCAACCCTATCGTGGATAATGTTAAAATTCGTATCAAAAAGCACGGTCGTAACGTTAGTGTTTAGCCCAAGCTCTCTTTGCTTATCTATCATCGAGTTAAATCCCCCGATAGTATCGCTCTCAAGCCCACTCATGGAGCCTGACTTATCAAGGATAAGAACCAACTCAAGGTGATTTGCGCAAGGAGTTTTGCAAACGGTATCGGCTATCTTTTCCTGCGCGAAACTCAAAGTTACAGCCA
>JAUNLC010000008.1:0-11813 GCA_030532465.1 Campylobacter sp.
CTCGCATTTGTTACAAGCTTGCGATATTGTCTTAGCCAGCGAGAATTTAGCTCTTTTTCAAGCGGTTTAAATTTCACCCTGCGCGCTGAAATTTCAGCCTCGTTTAATCGTACGTTTATACTATAAGTATCGACGTCTATATCGATGATATCGCCATCTTCAAGCAGTCCTATCATGCCACCCTCGGCCGCCTCAGGACTTATGTGTCCGATACTAAGCCCTCTTGTCGCGCCGCTAAATCTCCCATCTGTTATCAGCGCCACGTCCGCACCGAGTCCGCGACCCATGATTAGGCTAGTTGGACTTAACATCTCTTGCATCCCTGGGCCTCCGCGCGGACCTTCGTAGCGGATGACGACTACATCGCCTTTATTTACTTTGCCGCTTGAAATTCCCTCTATCGCCTCATCTTGAGAGTTAAAGCAGACCGCTTTACCGCTAAATTTACGCTCTCCTACGATGCCTGCAGTCTTTATCACACATCCTTGCTCGGCTAAATTTCCAAACAAAATCGCCAGTCCGCCAACTTGCGAATAGGCATTTTCAACTTTGTGGATAACGCTTTCATCTCTTATCTCGCTAAGTCCCACACGCTCGCCTAAAGTTTCGCCCGAAACGGTTAAATTTTCTAGGTGCAACATTCCGTTATCACGGCGTGAAATTTCTTTTATAACCGCGTTCATGCCTCCCGCTCGCCCGACATCTTCCATATGCACATTTGGCAAACTTGGGCTTATTTTAGCGATGTGAGCGATGTTTGAGCTTATCTCGTTAAGCTCTGAAATTTGTAGATTTACTCCCGCTTCACGTGCAATAGCGAGCATATGAAGCACGGTATTAGAGCTTCCGCCCATCGCCATATCGACAACAAGTGCGTTTCTAACGGCTTTTGCGTTTAGGATATTGCGAATTTTAAATCTCTCGTCAAGCGCGATCTCGCAAATTCTGCGCGCCGCTTTTCTTACAAGTTCCTCGCGCTCAGGCGTAAGAGCCAGTATCGTGCCGTTGCCACTTAGCGCGATACCCATCGCCTCGCAAAGCGTATTCATCGAGTTTGCGGTAAACATTCCGCTACAACTTCCCCCACTTGGACAGGCGTTGCACTCGATATCCTTTAGCTCCTCTTCGCTTATCTCTTTTGTTTCAAATTTACCCACCGCTTCAAACGCCGTAGCAAGATCGATCGGGCGTCCGTCTTTGGTGTAGCCCTTTTTCATCGGTCCGCCGCTTACAAACACGGTCGGCACATTTACCCTAAGCGCGCCCATTATCATGCCGGGCACGATTTTATCGCAGTTTGGCATACATACAAGCGCATCTAAGCTGTGAGCGTTCATAACCGTTTCGACCGAATTTGCAATGATCTCGCGACTTGGCAAGCTATAAAGCATACCGCCGTGACCCATCGCGATACCGTCATCTACGCCTATACAGTTAAATTCAAACGGTACGCAGCCGTTTTTACGAATTTCATCTTTTAAAATTTCAGAGTAGCGATTTAAGAAAAAATGCCCCGGAATTATCTCTATAAAGCTATTTGCAACTCCTATAAACGGCTTGTTAAAGTCCTCGTCTTTAAGCCCCGTAGCACGCAAAAGCGAGCGATGAGGTGCCCTTGTATAGCCCTTTTTGATTATATTACTTCTCAAAATTTTCCCTTCAATAAATTTTATGGATTTTATCAACTATTTAATTATATAGGCATAAAGTTAAAGATACGGTAGCGGCTAAGAAACTAGCCGCTTAAATTCAGTAATTGTTAAAGTAGTCTTGTATCTGTTTTACATCATCGGTTTTCGTAAGTGCAAGCATCAGCAAAATTCTAGCCTTTTGCGGGTTTAAGTCGTTTGCAACGATAAATTTACCGTCATTATCCATCTTCGCACTCGGCCAAACAAATCCGCTTCCCGTTCTACTGCTTCGCACAACTCTAACTCCGCTTTCATGAGCTTTTGCAAGCGAGGTTTTAGTATCGTCATATATGCTTCCCGCACCAGTTCCCGCATGCACTATGCCCTTTGCGCCCGCCTTTGTTAAAAGCTCGGCTATATCGCCGCTATCGTTTGCGTGAGAGTAGATGATATCGACTCTTGGCAAGCTATCAAGCCTGCTTACGTCAAATACGCTATCTTTAGTGTGAATTTTCGGATTTTTGTTCATATAGGTTACTTTTCCGTAATACACAACTCCAAGCTTACCCGTATTTGGCGATTTAAATGTCTCAACGGCGGTAGTGTTACTTTTGGTTACCTCTCTTGCGGCGTGAATTTCATCATTTAACGACACTAAAACGCCCCTGCCCATACTATTTTTATCCGCTGCGATATTTACGGCGTTAAAAAGATTCATAGGACCGTCCGCACTCATAGAAGTTGCGCTTCTCATCGCGCCCACAAGCACTACGGGCTTATTTGATTTTACAACTAAATTTAAAAAATAAGCCGTCTCTTCAAGCGTATCCGTTCCGTGAGTTATCACGATGCCGTCGGTATCTGCGGCTAGTAGCTCGTTTACGCGCTTAGCGAGTTTTAGCCAAATTTCATTGTTCATGTTATAAGAACCGATATTTGAAATTTGCTCGCCTTTTACGTTTGCGACGTTGTGAATTTCAGGAACGGCTTGCAAAAGCACCTCAACCCCGAGTTTACCTGCATCATACTGAGCGTTTGTCGAGCCCGTCGAACTTCCGGCTATAGTGCCTCCGGTTGCCAGTATAACGACATTTGGCTTAGCAAAAAGCGTAGCAACAAAGATCAAAGAGAGTAAAACTAACTTTTTCACGGCAGTCCTCCTAAAATAATTTGTTTTGATTATATATCGTTAGTTAAAATTTCTGTCTAATAAATTTTAACAATCCGTAAATTTAAGATGAATATATGTATAATTACAGCCAAAACAAAACAAAGGATATCCATGTTGCTTTCAAATCCTGTTGTTGTCAGTATCTTAATCATGACCGCACTTTGTCTAATGAGATTTAATATCTTGCTAGCCATTTTGGTTTCCGCTCTTGTTGCAGGAGTTATGTCTCAGGGTGATTTGGGAGGTATTTCCGGATTTTTTGATGCGCTTAGCGCAACTACTTCGACTCTTATAACAGGCATGAAGGGAAATTTAGAAACATCTCTTAGTTATATTTTACTAGGCGCTCTTGCGGCCGCTATTGCTAATACGAATTTAACGGCTATTTTGATAAACGCCATAAGTAAAATTTTAAGCAAAAAGCGAACATATTTTGTACTTTCTATCGCCTTTATAGCTTGCTTTTCGCAAAATTTAATCCCTGTTCACATAGCGTTTATACCTATCCTTATCCCGCCTCTTTTACCTCTTATGAATAAACTTAACCTTGACAGAAGAGCCGTAGCGTGCGCACTTACTTTCGGTCTTAAAGCCCCTTATGTAAGCCTTAGCGTGGGATTTGGCTTGCTGTTTCACAACATCATAAAAAAAGAGCTTGAAAACAACGGTGTAATTGTAACCAATAGTGATATTCAAAACGTTATGTGGATAGGCGGAGCCTCGATGTTAATAGGTCTTCTTTTGGCTGTTTTTATTTTTTACTCCAAAAAAAGAATTTATAAAAATACCCAATTTGAAGAAAAAGAGATGCAAGATGCCCAGATCGCCAAAAATTTAAAGATGACTCGCAAAGAGTGGGCGGTTTTAGGCGGTGCGATTGTGGCTTTTGCCATCCAACTTTATGCCAAATCACTACCTCTTGGCGCACTTATCGGACTTTTAGTGATGATAGCCTTTGAGGGAATCGAATATAAAAAAGTCGATAAGATCATGGATAACGGACTTGCCATGATGGGATTTATCGCATTTATCATGCTTGTTGCGGCAGGTTTTGGCTCGGTTTTAAGAGAGAGCGGAGGCATAGAACAGCTTGTAAATTTCGCTAGCGATATCGCAGGCGGAAAAATCGGAGGCGCTATAATGATGCTTGCCATCGGACTTTTAGTAACCATGGGCATAGGAACAAGCTTTGGAACTATACCTATCATCGCTTCCATCTACGTTCCTTTATCACTTCAACTAGGCTTTAGCGCTTCGGCGATCATCTTGCTTGTGGGTATAGCGGCAGCCCTTGGAGATGCGGGAAGTCCTGCAAGCGACAGCACTCTTGGACCGACAAGCGGACTAAATGCCGACGGGCAGCACAACCATATTTACGATACTTGCGTGCCTACATTTTTGTTTTTTAACATACCGCTTATGATCGGAGCGGTTATCGGGGCTTTGATCTTATAATATTTATTGTTAGATATTTCGCTTGCTTTAAGTAGAGATATCTAACCCTTTCAAATAAAATCATCAATAAATTTTTGGAACGTCTTTTGCTTTTAATTTTGTAAATTACTAAAAGGACAAAATTATGATGAGATCTCTTTGGTCTGGAGTTACGGGACTTCAGGCTCACCAAATAGCGATGGATGTTGAAGGCAACAACATAGCAAACGTAAATACTGTCGGATTTAAATACTCACGTGCAAATTTTGATGATTTGATATATCAGACTTCACGTGTGGCTACCGCTCCTCAAAATGGACACGGCGGTCTAAATTCCACTCAAGTAGGTCTTGGAGCGCAGATTAACACCACTACAAAAATTTTCAAGCAAGGCTCGCTTCAAACTACCGATAAACAGACCGATATCGCGCTTCAAGGCGACGGATTTTTCATCGTTAGTCCAGATGGCGGTAAAACTAGGCTTTATACAAGAAACGGCGATTTTTCACGCGATAGCCTCGGAAATTTCGTAGATAACGGCGGACATATAGTGCAAGGCTGGATGAGAGATGAGACGACAGGCGAGATAGACCCTACTAGACCTATAGAAAATATCATCATCCCACCGGGACTTACCACTCCGGCACGCTCTACCACTCAAATCGCACTAAAGGCGAACTTAGATAGCGGAGATAATGTAGGAAAGAAAAAAATTCCTATCTATCAACTTGATCAATATAAAAACTGGGTAGAGAAAAGTCCGATTGACGGCATTAAAACAGATAACGAAAAGCATGATGAAAACAATGTCGGCGAAAATCAATTCTACACTACTAAAAACGGCGAACAAAGACTAAAAGAGCGCGGAGCTGATCTTGGAGTGCTATTTAATAACGACGGCGATGCCTATAATCTAAGAGAGGGTCAAGGAATTTGGGTAAGCTATGCGGATGCTAAAACAAGAGCATTAAATGTCCGTGCCGATCAGCTTGGAAATTTCGGAGCTAACAGAACTCTTGATATAACGCTAAACGGTGAAAACATAAGACTAGCAAACATAACAAACATAAGCCAGTTAGCAGCTGCGATCAATGAAAAATACAACAAAACAGGCGTTGAAGCAAGTGTTACTAACGGCAACCAGTTAGTGCTAACAAACAGAAATAACCTAGGCACTTCAGCAGACAACAAAAACATCAAAATGACTGTAAATGCGGGAAATGACATAGGCGGAGAATTTGTAACTACTAACATCATAACAGCCTACCAATACACATACAGCAAAACAAGAACTACCGCAGCTCACACTTATAACGACGCGATAGAAAGAAAGGTAACAAGCACAGAGGATCTAAGAGAGGCTATGCAACATGATGCAAGGCTGTGGGTAAATTACATAGGAAGCACTGTAGGTAACGACCCTGCTGCGGCTGCTATAACGCCAAACCCTCAAGATTTTGCTAACTCCGTAGCACAAAACAAAAATGACGGTGTTGAAGTAACGGTCAATGAATACGGTCAATTTCAGATAAAAAACCCAAAAGGTGATGCTGTAAATAAAGATGACGGTGATCAAACAGACGGAACTACCGATCGTCCAGTAAATCCTCTTACGGGAGCCCAGGATCCGATAAATTTAGCAGTTGATGTTGCCGACAACGACCACAACATGTATCTAACTATAACAGGCCTAAGCAATGCCAAAAATAACGTTACCGAAAACGTTAAATTTAAAGCTTCTATGGCGGTTTTAGCAGGCTCGCTAAGCACCGGAGAATCAAAGCGCGTAACAGACAGCCTTCACATGGCAAGCCACAGCTCAAGTATAGATGTGTTTGACAGCCTTGGTGCAAAACATAACGTAAAACTTGACTTTACAAAACGCGGATATACCGAAAACAACGGAACCGAATGGACTATGATCATCCAAGTTGCAGAGCCAAATAAGATAAATTTCGATGGCAAACCTGAAAACGTCATAACGGGATATATCAGATTTAACGCGGACGGTTCGCTTGGTACATACAGCCCTGCAAGTATTACATTTGGCGCAGCTAACGGCTCATCGGCAGGTCAGCATATAGAGCTAAATTTGGGCAACACTCAAGGCTTTACGGGCATGACAAGCTATGATAACGACTCAAGCACTAGTGACATCAGCCAAGACGGCTACACCGGCGGTGAGCTAAACGGACTTAGGATAGATGAGTCAGGAACTCTTATAGGAACATTTACAAACGGTCGTAGTCTTGGACTTGCACAAGTTGCGGTAGCTAAATTTACAAACAACGAAGGCTTAGTAAGCGAGGGCGGAAATTTATTCTCAATGACCGCAAACTCTGGCGATCCGATCATAGGTGCGGCAAACACGGCAGGGCGCGGTAAAATTTCAGCTTCAAGCTTAGAGATGAGTAACGTCGATCTTAGCCGCTCGCTAACTCAACTAATCGTCGTTCAACGCGGCTTTCAAGCCAACTCAAAAACGATAACTACAAGCAACGAGATGCTAAACACGCTCTTGCAGCTTAAAAATTAATCCATTTTCTACTCTTGGGGGCTATATAACTCCCCCAAATTTAACCCAAATTTCATCAATTTTTAGCTAAATTTATAGATCAAATTTCATAAATAAAGAGCCAAAATGCAAGTAACACTTCTAAATTTCACTCCGCTTAATATCTGCTCGCACGCTATTCGCACCTGCTGGCAAAGCTTTGATAAGGGCGATAACGGCGGCGAAAAAGATATCGAACTGATTGACCGAGTGGGTAATAAATTTAAGCATGCAAGCACGCTTGAGCATCTTTATTATAACTTTTACATCCAAGGAATTTCGCGCGCGCTTCTTCAAGAACTAGCCCGCCACCGCATAGCGAGCCTAAGCGTGAAATCAACCCGCTACACGCTAAAAGAGCTTAAAAAAGAGGCTAAATTCGAGCAAGGAGACTTTGAAAACGCAAGCAGATATATCGTGCTAACGGGCAACGAGTTAATCGATAACGCGAGCATAAAGGCGCTTGATAATCTGCGCGAAATTTTAGCCACCACTACAACTAGCCTTGATATCGTCAAATACTGCCTTCCAGAGTGTTATAAAACAGAGCTTACATGGAGCGTAAACGCTAGAAGTTTGCAAAATTTCCTCTCACTTAGAAGCTCCAAATCAGCCCTTTGGGAGATACGCGATCTTGCAAATGAAATTTACAAAACTCTGCCCGATGAGCATAAATTTATATTTGAGCAGTGTATCAATCAAGCAAAAGAGTAAGCTATAAAATGCGCTAAAGTATCCATTTGGGTAGCTAAATTTAGCGATGAAGACCAAATGCAAGAGTATTTAAACACCGATTATAACGATGATGGAGATTTGATAGCTTCAAAATTTATGCAAAATTTTGATATTGCGTATTATGATGAAGACTTTTTCGAAGCTGATTTTAAAGATAGCAAAGCAGGAAGCTGACGCGAAATGATAGACGGATTTTCTTATTCTGAATGCTTTTTAGAACAAATTCCTGATATAAAAGATGATAAAAATTGCGTAATTGCGATATACGAATTTAGCCATAAAGGTGTCAAATCTGACGGAAATTCGGTATTTATAGGTACTTTTGAATACAAATTTTAATCAAAATTTAACCATATCTATTTATAAAAGTAGTATGTCAAGATACTGTTTAAATCAAATGCTACAAATGAGAAATTTAGTCCGTGATACATAAATTTTTAGATATAAAATTTAAATTTGATGAATTTTAGGGCATTTATGAGAATTAATTTTATTTGCAACTAAGTTGCATTTGATATACTTTCGTCAATTTTTTTTGACGAAAGAGAATACTGCATGAAAAAAGCTTTTCAAATTTCATTTATCGCAACAGCGCTTATAGCAAATGAGATCACTTTGCAAAAAATAGAGGTAGTTACAAAATACGATGCAAACGAATCAACTTCTTACGCTTCATCTTCAAAACTAACTCGGGATAAATTAGATAAAACCGCGTCTAAAAACCACACCATAGCCGATAGTTTAAAAAGCAATCCAAGCGTAGCATTTGGTAGAATTTCAGACTTGGGTATAGATGCGGGTGAGATAAAGCCACAAGATTTCAGTATAAACGGAGCGAAATTTTATCAAAACAACTTCCTAATCGACGGCGCAAATTTTAACCATGACATAAACCCCGCAAATCGCAACTCAAACGGTCATGAAACTCCGCACTATCACGTAGAAAGGGCCGCTTCTTTAAGCGGGCAATCGCTAACTCTTGATACGGATCTGCTTGAAAGTATAGAGGTCATAGATAGTTCGGTTTCGGCAAGATACGGAAATTTCCAAGGCGGAGTAGTAAATGCCAAAACTCGCGATCCAAAGCGTAAATTTAGCGGCGTATTAAGCTCGCAATATACAACCGGAGAGTGGCAAAAGACTTTTATCCACGAGGATAACGAGCAAATTTACAAATCCCGAAGCGGGTTTGATAAAAGCGACTTTAGCAAAAGGCGATATAGAGTAGGTTTAGAAGGGTATTTAAATGAAAATTTCGGACTGCTTTTTGACTACATAAGACTTCAATCTCTCATCAAATACGATATAAAATCGGAACTAATAAATAGCGAAATAGCCGAAATTCCAGACGATAAGAGAGTTGCCGAAAACTACTTTTTAAAAGGCATTTGGGAAGCAAACGACAGGGTGATTTTAAAACCTGGCGTGCTTTACTCTATGCAAAGAAACAGAATGTTTGAAGAAGATAGTCTTGATTCATCAATGTTATATAAATACGGCGGTATAAGTGCGAATTTAAATATGGATATCGACCTTGATAGAGTATTTTTAGAGCAAATTTTAAGTTATTCTAAATTTACGACCTCAAGATACACCGATAACAAAGGAGCAAAATACGACTATCAAAAATCAAGCGTAAAAAACTGGGGATATGAAGATATATCAAGCTACGGCAGCGTAAGCGACGTGAAACAAGATCAAACCGGCCTTGAATACAAACTTAATGCTAAATTTGAGGAATTTGATACATTTGGAATTTGGCATGCTATTTCAAGCGGATTTGAAATTTCAAGAACAAGCGGAATTTATGAAATTTTAAAGCCTTATGAGCACTACGGATGGCCAAAACCGATCTTAGACGGACATATCTGCGCGCCTGATGATAAAACTTGCGTAAATGACGATAGTTTTGCAGACGTTCCGGGAGCAACGGGACAGTTTTTATCGCAAAAGACTTACTACGGCAATGTAAAAAACAAAGTCAATATGAATAAAATCGCGCTTTATATCGAAGATGAGCTTAAATTTAACCGACTTAAAATTCGACCCGGTATAAGAGTGCAAAAAGATAACTTCGATAATGATATTTTGATAGCGCCGCGTTTCGTAACCGAGTATGAAATTTTTGATAGAAATTTCATCGGATTTGGCTTAAATAGATACTATGGACGAAATTTATTTGCATATAAAATTTATAACGATACGCAAAAATATCGTTTGTATTATGAAAGAGACAAGGCGGGCGATCCTTTCGTAAACACTTATATATTTCCCGAAACCAACGGAGAGAGCGAACTAAAAACTCCTCACGACGATGAGAAAAGCTTATTTTATCGAGGCGATGTCGGTAACGCTAGAATAAATTTAAAATACATAAAACGCGATAGTAAAAACGAAGTCTTAACTTTAAACGGCGAACTTATAGGACGAGAAAAGGATAAGTCGTATTTTGTAAATAAAGGCAAAAGTAGCGCCGAAATTTACACTTTTAGCGTTTCAAACATATATCCGATCAAAATTTTCGGTAGCAAAAACGACTTTGAACTATCGTTTACACGCACGTCAAAAAAGAGTAACTTTAGAGACTACGCCGATAATAACAGCGAAAAGTTAATCATCTATGAAGGCAAGGTGGTTAAAGCTTCCGAGCTTCCGGTGATCGATTATAACGTGCCTTTTTCCGTTAAATTCGGTCATAACGTAAATTTCTCGTCTTTTAATATTTCAAATTTTATAAATCACATTGGTAAAACGCCTGTTTTAACAAGTAAATACAATAGAAAGCTTAAATTAACCGAATACAGCAAAATAGAGCTGCCAAGTCGCACGATTTGGGATATGAGGATATCTTATGAGAAAAATTTAAAAGATGATTTGAGATTTTTTACCAATCTTGATATCAACAATGTTTTAAACAAAAAATATCCTATTAGCGCCTCTAAAAAACACTTTGGCGCAGGAAGAAATTTTTGGCTGGAAATGGGAGTAAGGTGGTAAAATAGCTCAAATTTAAACGCTTTAAAAAGTAACTAGACGCAGCATAAAGCGATTTAAACGGATCGCTTTAAATTGCGCGCATAATAAAAAGCTGATAAACGTAAAATTCTGCGAAAATATAAAAGCGTTTTATAATCCTAGAAATTTGAGCTACTTAAGATAACTAACCTTAATATATCGACTAAATTTACTCTTTTATCTCTTTTAATTTTAAATTATAAACTTGCATGTCTTGAACCATACCGAATTTTCCTCTTATAGCAAGCACTCTGCCGTTTATTTCGACCTTTGCAACCTCTTTGCCGTCAATCACGACAAAAGCCTTTACAAAGACTTTATTTACGCCGTTTCTCGTCTCAAAAGGCACAAGCTTATAGTCGCATCCAAATTTTGAAACCAGCTCTTTGTATCTTAGCTTTCTAGCGAATTCAAACTCGCGCGAGCTGAAATAATCAATCGCCATCTCAGATATCTCATCATCGGAATTTAGTATCGTAAGCGCCGCACTCTTTAAAAAAGCCTGTTTATTTTCCAAACTATCATCGATCACGCAGTTTAAAACGGCGCAAGTTTTTCTTAAACTATGTTTATTTAAACCACTCTCAGAAGCGCTGCCGCTTATATTTATGAACTGCTTTACTTTAGTAACATTTTTATTTTCAGAGCCTAAATTTGAGTAGTTGCAGATGATTTCATTATCTTTTGAAACTTCGTTTGCAAATAAATTTAGCGATGCAAAAACAGCTAAAACAACCAAAATTTTCCTCATTTTATCTCCTTTAAATTTATTTTTTTATCCGCAAATTATTTGCGTGCGTTAAAGCAACCGCGATAGCATCGGTTATATCAAGCGGTTTTATCTCCTTTGTGATACCTAAAATTTTTTTAACCATAAAGGCAACTTGCTCCTTGTCGGCTTTTGCCTTTCCCGTGACGGTTTTTTTCACCTGAAGCGGAGTGTATTCTGCGAATTCTCCGTGAATTTGAAGAATTTTAAGGCTTAACGCACCGCGAAACTGAGCGAGCTTTAAAACCGTTTTTGGATTATACGCAAAAAATATATCCTCAATCGCGACTTCATCGAATTTGTGATTTTTAAAAATCAGATCAAGTCCTTCGCAAAGTTGCGTTATCTGATATTGAAGCAAATCAGGCTTAATCTTTATAAGCCCGGCTTCTATCAAACTCGTTTTAAACGCGGTTTTTTCTATGATCGCATAACCGCAATTCCTACTTCCGGGATCAATTCCTAAAATTTTCATCACATCCTTAATTTGCAATCTATAAAAAG
>JAUNLC010000008.1:11913-22333 GCA_030532465.1 Campylobacter sp.
AAAAAGTTTTTCACGTTTTTTTCACGCTGTGAAAAACATATCCTAAAAGCATTTTAACAAAGATTTTATGAAATTTAAGATAAAATGAAAACCCATTATATTTAAAAGGTATAAATTTGCTTGCAAACGAGGTTTTACAGCTACTTGGACACGAAATTTTAAAATCGGAATATGAGTGTTACATAAAGCAGCTTAAATTTAACGAAAAGGCTTCAAATTCCGAAGTTATCGTATTTAACGCTCCAAACGAGCTCATAGCAAAATTTATCCAAACCAAATATGCAGGCAAGATAGCTCATCTTTTTGAAGTTAAAACGGGAGTAAAACCTCATATAAACGTCACTTCACAAAAGAGCAAACCGCAAACAAAAAATACAAAAGTAGATGTAAATCAGATAAAAGCTCAAAGTAGCTTACTAAATCCAAGCTATACCTTTGAAAATTTCGTTGTGGGCGATTCAAACCAATACGCTTACATCACTTCAAAATCAGCCGCCGAGCAGCTTGGAAAGGCTTATAATCCGCTATTTATCTATGGTCCGACGGGTCTTGGTAAAACTCACCTGCTTCAATCGGTCGGAAATTTTTGTTTAAATAACGGCAAAGTGGTAATTTGTATCACAAGCGAGCAGTTTATCACAGATTTTACATATCATATCAACAACCACTCGATGGAGAGATTTCGCG
Organism: Campylobacter sp.; assembly: GCA_030532465.1. Taxonomy (GTDB): domain Bacteria; phylum Campylobacterota; class Campylobacteria; order Campylobacterales; family Campylobacteraceae; genus Campylobacter_A. The sequence continues at coordinate 12,601 of JAUNLC010000008.1, forward strand.
AGAAGTATCGAAACTGCGATGTTTTACTTATAGATGACGTGCAGTTTTTAGGAAAAACGGATAAAATTCAAGAAGAGTTTTTTCACACATTTAACGAACTTCACTCAAAAAACGGGCAAATCGTAATGACATCAGATCGCCAGCCAAAGCACTTAAGAGGCTTTGAAGATAGGCTTAGAACGCGTTTTGAATGGGGAATTATAGCTGATATCACTCCGCCTGAACTTGATACGAAGATAGCGATAATTAAGAAAAAATGCGAATTTGATAAAATTTATCTAACTAAAGACGTGATCGAATACATCGCCACAAACATGGGTGATAATATCCGCGAAATCGAAAGCGCAATCATAAATTTAAACGCTTACGCAACGCTTATGAGACAAGAGATAAGCCTTGAATTTGCTAAAAATATCTTAAGAGATCAGATAAAAGAGAAGCGTGAAAATATAAATTTAGAAAGCATAATCGAAATAGTAAGCAAGGAGCTAAATATAAAACCAAGCGAGATAAAGAGCAAATCACGCGTGAAAAATATCGTTGAAGCAAGGCGAATCGTAATATATCTAGCTAAAAATTTAACGCCGAATTCGATGCCTCAGATAGCAAGTTACTTTAACATGAAAGATCACTCGGCAGTTAGTCACAATATCAAAAAGATAAATGAAATGATAAATGAAGATGAGTATTTTAAGATAAAAGTTGAAGAGATCAAAAATAAAATTTTGACAAAAGGATAAAATTTAAGATGAAATATGTGAATAAATGTGAAAAATCAAATTTAGTTTTTAACTATCTAAATGCTGAAATTTCAAGCTTTGAAACTGTTTTTCACATATTCATGATACCTACTACTGATACTAAAAGAAATTTAAAAAATAAAGGAAGAAAACTATGAAGGCGGTAATTAACAAAAATGCTCTTGAAAGCATAGTTACAAATACAAATCCTTACTTAGAAAAAAAGGATTTAAGCGCTATAACTTCTCACATTTATATCTGCGCTAAAGATGGAATTTTAAATATAAAAGCCACAGATCACGAGATAGGTCTTGCATACAAGCTAAGCAATGTAAAGATAATTGACGAAGGAAACGCAACCGCAAACGGTAAAAAACTGCTTGATATCATAAGAAGCTTAAAAGATGAAGAGGTAACTCTTGAGACCGTAAATAACTACTTATACGTCAAACAAAAAAACTCAAAATACAAACTTCCTATGTATAAATTTGAGGATTTTCCTAAATTTCCGACTATAGAAGGAAAAAGCAAATTTGACATAGATGCTATAATGCTTGGACGAAGCCTTAAAAAGATATTTCCTAACATAGACACAAATAACCCAAAATACGAGCTAAACGGAGCTCTTATAGATATCAAACAAAACTACATAAACATCGTTGGAACAGATACGAAAAGGCTAAGCGTATTTAGATTTGAAACTCCGACTCAAAGCGAGTTTTCGCTGATAATCCCAAAAAAAGCGATAAGCGAAATTCAAAAACTGTTTTATGATAAGATCGAAATTTACTATGATGAAAATATCTTGATAGCTCAAAGTGCAAATTTTGAGTTTTTTACAAAGCTTATCAATGGTAAATTCCCGGATTACGACAGAGTAATTCCAAAAGAGATAAAAAAACGCCTAAAACTAAGCAGAGATAAGATGATAGAAGGTATCAAAACTATCTCGATACTATCTGATATCATGAAGATCATCTTCGCTCCTCAAACTATAACATTTGAAAGCATTATCGAAGATAATTCGGAGGCTAGGACGGTGATTGATTTTCAAACGGGACTTGACGAGGAATTTTTCGTAGGCGTTAGAAATAGATACTTGATAGACTTTTTAACAAATATAGAAGAAGATAGCTTCGAGCTTGGTTTTAACGACTCAAATATGGCATTTACGGTTAGCTCAAATGAGTTAAAAACGGTTATCATGCCGATAAATTTATAATTAAGGTTAATTTATGCAACAAAATTACGGTGCGGAAAATATTAAAGTTTTAAAGGGGCTTGAAGCCGTTAGAAAACGCCCCGGAATGTATATCGGAGATACTCATATAAACGGACTTCATCATATGATTTACGAGGTTGTGGATAACTCGATAGATGAAGCGATGGCAGGTTACTGTGATACGATAAACATTGAAATAACAAATGAAGGCTCGGCGATAATAAGCGATAACGGTCGCGGAATCCCTGTAGATATGCACCCTACCGAGAAAATTTCAGCCGCTACGGTTGTATTAACCGTTCTTCATGCGGGCGGAAAATTTGATAAAGATACTTATAAGGTTTCAGGCGGTCTTCACGGCGTGGGCGTATCTGTCGTAAACGCTCTTTCAAAAAAACTTGTAGTAAATATCAAGCGTGACGGAAAACTTCACAGACAAGAGTTTTCAAAAGGAATCCCTACAAGTGATATGGAAGTTATAAAAACTACCAATAGAACCGGAACTATGGTTGAATTTTGGCCTGATGACAGTATATTTGAAGTGACCGAATTTGACGATGAAATTTTAACTAAGAGATTTCGCGAACTTGCATATCTAAACCCGAAAATAACTATAAATTTTAAAGATCAACGCACGGGCAGAAGCGAAAGCTATCACTTTGAGGGCGGACTTGAGAGCTTTGTAACAGATATGAATAGGTCAAATCCCGTAAGTAAAGCCGTATCATTTAGCGGCGGCGAAGAGGATGTTGTGGTTGATTTTGCTTTGATGTATAACGAAACATATAGTGAAAATTTACTAAGTTTTGTAAATAACATCAAAACCCCCGACGGCGGAACTCACGAGGCTGGATTTAGAGCGGGTTTAACAAGAGCGATTACAAACTACATCGCGGCAAATGCGGCAGTGCGTGAAAAAGATACAAAAATAACAGGCGATGATATCAGAGAGGGACTTATCGCGGTTGTAAGCGTGAAAGTGCCTGAGCCGCAGTTTGAGGGTCAAACCAAAGGAAAGCTTGGATCAAGTTACGTAAAACCTATCGTTCAAAAGATGACTTTTGAAGTTTTGGTTAAATATTTTGAAGAAAATCCTATCGAAGCAAAAGCGATAATGAATAAGGCTTTAATGGCTGCAAGAGGAAGAGAGGCAGCTAAAAAAGCAAGAGATCTAACACGTAAAAAAGAGGGTCTTAGCGTAGGAACACTGCCCGGAAAATTGGCTGACTGTCAAAGCAAGGACGCAAGTATAAGTGAGCTTTATCTTGTAGAGGGTGACTCTGCGGGAGGCTCTGCAAAACAGGGTCGCGATAGAGTTTTTCAAGCTATTTTACCTCTGAAAGGTAAAATTTTAAACGTCGAGAAATCCCGTCTTGATAAAATTTTAAAATCAGATGAAATTAAAAACATGATAACGGCTTTAGGATGTGGCATAGGGGATGAATTTGACGCCGAAAAACTTCGCTATCATAAGATCATCATAATGACCGATGCCGATGTTGATGGAAGCCACATTCAAACTCTGCTTTTAACATTTTTCTTTAGATTTTTAAATCCCGTCGTTGAAAACGGCTACATCTATCTAGCTCAACCGCCGCTTTACCGATATAAAAAGGGTAAAAAAGAGATTTATCTTAAAGATGAAAAAGCTCTGAATGAATTTCTTATAGAAACGGGAATCGAAGGAGTTGAATTTGAAGGAATAGGCAATAATGATCTGATCGAATTTTTAAAGATCGTAGCTGCTTATAGAAGCGTTTTAAAAGAGCTTGAGAAGCGATTTAACGTGTTAAGCGCTATTAGATATATGATAGAAAATCCCGATATAGTTTCAAAAGAGTATGCCGAAATTTTTAATATTTTAAAAGCTTATCTTGAAAATGAAGGTCACAATATCCTAAATTCATACGTAAATGAGGATGAAATTCGTATCTATGTCCAAACCGAAAGCGGCCTTGAAGAGCTTATAGTAAATGAAAATTTATTTACAAATCCTCTTTATGAAGAGGCGCTTTTTATCAGCAATAAGATAAAAGAGCGTGAATTTGATTTCGGTAAAGATGTAGTTGAAATTCTTGACGAGGTCGAGAAAAACGCTAAAAAAGGCGCATATATCCAAAGATATAAGGGTCTTGGCGAGATGAATCCCGATCAGCTTTGGGAAACTACGATGAATCCTGAAAATCGCCGTCTTCTTAAAATCAATATAAACGATGCTATGAGTGCGAGTGATACCTTTAACCTTTTTATGGGCGATGAGGTAGAGCCAAGGAGAAACTACATACAAGAGCACGCAAAAGACGTCAAACACTTGGATGTGTGATGTTAAAATCCGAACTTCGTGAGAGATCAAGGCGGTTTTTACTCGCTCTTGAGATCTCATTTCCTTTTATTATAACCGCAGGCGTATTTTTATATGTTTTTTTAAAAAATGAAAATATAAAGTTAGAAAAAGATGAGATAGCTTTACTTGCGATATTGACGTTGTGTCTGGTTTATTACACAGTATTTATGATATATAAAAGTTTTAAAATCAGTGTTTTAGATCAGATTACAGGTTCTTTTAACAGGTCTGAAATTTTAGCCTTACTTTCTAAAAAAATGCGCAAATTTAAGCATAGGCAAGACGGAAATATCGTAATGCTAAAAATTAGAAATTTAGACGATATAAATGAGCGTTATAGTCTTGAAAGTAGCGATTTATTGCTTAAAAAGTTAGTTGAGAAGCTTGAGCTCTTTTTAGAAAAAAATATATCTAAAGAAATTTTAATAGGCAGATACTCAAATGAGTATTTTTTGATGTTTTGTAGCGGCAAAAGCTCTCAGCTACTTCATTTTTTAAATGTTTTTGAAAAGAGTATCTTAGCAGATGGAATCGATGATATAGAGTTAAAGATCAAATTTGAGCTGGTTAATATAAACTACTCCGATAGTTTAGATAAGTCCATATCCATCCTTACCGAAAAATTAAGCTCTGAAGAAAATGCGAAATTTGCCATAACCGATGAGTTTGAAAGCTCGGTTTGTAAATCGATTTTAGATAGAAATTTTACCTTTCAAACCCAACTTGTAAGAAGTTTAAAAGAGAGTGAAAATTTAAAAAGCGTTTTGGTTAAAATTTACACCGAAGATTTTGCCCTTGTGTCAAAGCAAAAAGCGCAAAATATCGCAAACAAAAATGGATATGAAGTTTTATTTGATATAAATTCGATTAAGAAATTTATCGAATTTAATACGCAAGATAAACAAGCCTGTATAATCGAAGTTTCGGCTGTTTCGCTTAGAAATTTGCAATTTATTAAATTTATAAAAGATTTTGTGGATCAAGGCAAGATAAATCCGCAAAATATTATATTTGAGTTTAGTGAAAAGCTCGTTTATGATGAGATAAATAGATTTAAAGAGATATTAAATGATTATAAAAATTTGGGATTTAGATTTGCTCTTAATAAATTCGGCGGCAACAACGCGGGGTTTGAATATCTAAAATATTTACCGATTGATTTTATAATTTACGATATCGAGTTTAATAAAAATTTAGATGATGAAAAATTTAAAAATATCTTTAAAAATTTAAACGATACGGCAGAGGATTTAGGCATCAAATCAATTATCAGATTTGTCGATAAGGCTGAATTTTTTGATCTTATAAAGCTTTATAAGACAGATTATGCGCAAGGTTTTTATATAGAAAAACCAAAAGAAATTTAAAGGAAAAAAATGGAAGAGTTAAGATACGGTGAGAAAATTTTAAAAGAGTTTGATGTCGAAAAAGACCTTGAAATTTGGGAAAATAAACAGAGCAGAGATTATAAGATAAAGATTACATTGCCTGAGTTTTGTTGCCTTTGTCCGCGTTCGGGTTATCCTGATTTTGCGACGATTTATCTTGAATATGTGCCGAATAAATTTGTAGTAGAGCTAAAGGCGATAAAGCTTTATATAAACAGCTTTATGAACAGAAATATAAGCCACGAAGATAGCATAAACGAAATTTACTCGGTTCTTGAAAGAAAGCTTGAGCCAAAATGGATGAAGATCGTGGGCGACTTTAACCCGCGCGGCAACGTTCATACGGTTATAGAGATATGTTCTGATGAGATTATTAAAAAGCCCGAGATTAAAGAGCCTGCAAGCGCTTTTATAACTCCAAGTTATGAAAAACGCGAAAGAAGCGACAGAAAGCCTGTTGCGCGTTCAAATTCAAGAAGCGGATCAAGAACAAAAGAATTTGATAAAAAGCCAAGCAAAGAAAGATCGGTAGCGGCTAAAAAACCTGCTAAAGAAGGGTTTAAAAAACCTGAATTTCTAGGTCAAAAACAAGCGAGAGTGGTTAAAAAAGATAAATGATGATAAATGCAAATTTGATCGAACATATCTTTAAGGCAGCCTCCATATCGCGCTGGAATGATTATCCTAAGATGACGAATTTAGTCGAGCTTGATAAGCAGGCGCATAAATTTATCATCGCTTATTTTATAGCTAAGTTAGAGCGTGATATCGATATGAATTATATCATTGAGGCTGGAATTTTCGAGTTTTTTGCGCGCGTAGTGGTTACTGATATCCGCCCTGATGTTTTTCATCAGATACAAAAGCAAAAGAGCGAGCAGATAAACGGTTGGGTGCTAAGCATACTTGAAAATTTGGTTCGCGATATCGACGGTGGCAAATTTTTAGAGCGGCTTAGAAATTATCTTCTTAAAAAAGATAAAAAGCATGCTAAAGAGCGCCTTATACTAAAGGCTGCAAGCTATCTTGCTACTCGCTGGGAGTTTTCTATAGTCTATCAGACAAGCCGGTTTTTAAGCGATATCGAAGAGCTTAAGAGCAAGGTTGAAGAGGAGCTTGAGGATTATTACGAGCTAATCGGTGTGCGAAAAATCGTGATGAATCAAAAGCTAGCCAAGCTTGTGGATCTAAGCGGAAGGCTTCGCTTTCAAAAACGCTGGGCTCAAACTCCGCGCATCCCTGAAACTGCCGTGCTTGGACATATGCTTGTGGTTGCGATTTTAAGCTATTTTTACTCGCTTGAAGTTGGTGCTTGTGCAAAAAGACTTGAAAATAACTTCTTTTGCGCTCTTTTTCATGATCTTCCAGAAAGCCTTACAAGAGACATCATAAGCCCCGTTAAATACGGAGTTGAAGGCTTAAACGAGATCATAACCGAATATGAGATGAGACTCATTGACGAGAGAATTTTACCCTTTGTGCCGGATAGCTTTAGAGACGAGTTTAGCTACATCTTAGGTATAAGAAAGCAGGGCGGAAAATTTATAAAAAACGAGTTTGAAAATAGAATTTATGAGAAAAAACCCGTCTATCACGAAGGCACAATGGAAAATGTAAACGAAGATAGATTTAATGCAATCGACGGCAAAGCTCTTAAGCATTGCGATAAACTTGCCGCGTTTATCGAAGCGGGAATCTCGATAAGTTACGGGGTAAAATCAAAAGAGCTTATCGACGGGTTTAACAATATGGATAGTTTTTTTAGAAACAAACCAAGCGTAGACGGAGTAAATTTCGCCGAAATTTGCGAAGAGTTTAAAGAGCACTTTTCTCTTTTGCAAGTAAAAATTTAAAAATTTGTGTGATAATTTGAAGAGTAAAATTTAAAAACCCCTTCTCAGATGACTGCGGCACACACCAAATCCAAGTGCTCTGCTGTGTTCCCACCCTGAAGCGGTGCCTGAAAGTAGCATTGCACAGGTCTAAGAAGAGGCGATTGCAATTTTACTAAAGTATAACTTAAAACTAATTGAGGCATTTTATGGGAATCAGGATAAAATCCATATTTTTATCGTTTTTTCGCGAATTTTTCGTATATCACCATCGCTCGCTTGAATTTCGTGCGAAAATTTTCGCTGCGATTATCGGTGCGAAATTAGATCCCGATGAGGATGATTTTGCGATTTTATATGAAATTTCAGGTGAAATTTACGGAGATGACGAAAATCGCCGAGCGGTTTTGATACAAACCACTAAAGAGTATGTCGCTAAAGTTAAACGAAAAGATCATCTTACTCTTGATGCCCTGCTTTTAAGCATAGATCATGCTATAAAAACTCACAAAAGATACTCCGCAAAGATAGATTTTGATCATTTAAGGCGCTTGATGATAGGAGAAGAGGAAGAGACGCTGATCCAGCAGCGAGTTTATGATTTTTTACTCTATGAAGTTAAAACCTACTCGGTAAATAAATAGGAGAGTGTATGAAATTTTTGATTTTGCCTTTTTTGATTGTTATCTCTATTTTTGCAAACGATGTCGAGTTAAAAAAAGACCCAAAAGATGGCATTTACGAAATGATCGATATGTCGATGATAGGAAATGTTTTTGAAACTAAAATCCTTATTAGCGAGGAGAAATTTTATAGATTTGGCTTTGTATACGCACAAGATCCGCAAATTCAAGCAAAAGAGCATAAAGACGGCGAGGCTAACTTTCCCGGATATGAAAGCGATAAATTTAACCAATGGCTTTGCACAAAATACTCCATAGACAAGCTTGCGGGCATGTATGCAAGAAATATCGATGATAACTCTTATGTGCCAAACGGTAAAACCGATGAGGATAAGAAAGTTTGCAAAGGCGCGAAGATAATGCTAAATCTAACTATAACGCCTATTAAAAAATCCGCTAAAAACGACACTGAATGGGAATATGCAAGAGGCGATGATGTGAATTTTGCAAATTACATTATCGAAAAAGCAAGCCGGATAAGTCAAAATTTCGACCTTTCTACTTACGGCAACGACTCAACTTTTCAAGCTTTAAACGGAGGTATGGCAAGGAGTAAAAAACTGCTCGCACTTAGACTTAAAAATGGCGAATATAACGTTAAAATCGAAGCTTTAAACGATACGCCCGAGCTTAAAGAGATCATAACTTATCTTGAGATAAGAGAGCATATCGCCGGTAAATAAGCATTTTGAATAAATTTAAGCGAAATTTCTAAGCTCTATTTTTAAATTTGACTCTATCTTGCTAGTGTCAAATTCTCTTTTCGGAGTAGTTAAATTTCCGAAATTTTCGCCCGTGTTTAAAAATTTTTGCAGATAGTAGGCTCCGTTATAGCCATGCTTTTCAAGCACTTTACTCATTTTTGATATATCATCTTCAGATAATATATCAGCATGCACGGTCGTTCGAACTTCAAATTTGAAATTTATGGATATCAAAAACTCAAGAGTTTGGATGAAATTTTCATATAAATTTGACTTTGTTATCTCTTGAAATTTTTCTCTTGGAGCTTTAAAATCAAGCGCGATGTAATCAATTAAATTTTCATCTATCGCAGCTTTTAAAACTTTTAAATTTGAGCCGTTGGTATCGACTTTAAGCAAAAATCCGCGTCTTTTTACCTCGCGAGCAAGAGGCAAAAAACTCTCACTTATAGTGCATTCCCCGCCGCTAAATACAACTCCGCTTAATTTGCCTACGCGCCTATCTAAAAACTGCAAAAACTCATCTTCGCTTACAAAGCCTTCGCCAAGCACGACAGCCGTGTTATAGCAGTAGGCGCAGCGCATGTTACATCCCGTAAACCAAGCTACACACGCGGTTTTATCGGGAAAATCAAGAGTGGTAAATGGAGTTATCGAGTGAAGCGGCTTATTTTGCGCGCTCACAAAATTTCACTCGTTCTTTGTGTTCGCCTTTTTTGCCTAGATTAAAGCTTTCAACCGGTCTGTGATAGCCCATTACACGAGTATAAACTACGCATTTGGTGCGTTTTTCTTGCAATTTTTCTAAGATCTCTTTTTC
>JAUNLC010000008.1:22433-51496 GCA_030532465.1 Campylobacter sp.
GGTTAATTGTTTGTAAAAATGTAGTAATATTTGAGTTATATTTCAACTAAAAGGACAAAAATGGCAAAGGTAAATTTTAAAGGTTCGCCTATAAATTTAAGAGGCGATGAGGTTTGCGTAGGACAGCGCGCACCTGAGGTAACTCTTGTGGATAGCGATCTTGGCGAGTTTAAAGTAGGCGGAACAAACGCGAAAATCGAAATTTTAGTTACGGTTCCTTCGCTTGATACGGGAGTTTGCGCGACTGAAACTCGTAAATTTAACGAAAAAATGGCAAGCAAAGACGGTGTAAAGCTAAGTGTCATCTCTGTTGATCTGCCTTTTGCGATGGGGAGATTTTGCTCAACCGAAGGCATAGCAAATTTACGTGTCGGAAGCGACTTTAGAGCTAAAGAATTTGGCGAAAAATACGGCGTTTTGATCGACGAAGGAGCGCTTAAAGGCCTGCTTACTCGTGCCGTTTTTGTAGTAAAAGATGGAGTCATCATCCATAAGCAAATCGTACCTGAAATAGGCGAAGAGCCAAACTATGAGGCTATATTTGATGCGATAAAATCAAGCGGAGGATGTGGCTGCGGTTGCGGACATTAAAATATCTCTTTTAGAACTTAAATTTGGGCTTTGAAACGACTCTCAAGGCTCAAATTTTCTATTTCAAGCAAAATTAGCTACACTCATTTGAAGGCAAAATTTGAAAATCATCGATCTAAGCTCTACCTTAAACTCTCAAACAGAAATTTACCCAGATGACGCTCCGTTTTTGATAGAGCAAAATTTAGACAGCGGATTTTGCACGGGAAGTATATCTATGTCGCTTCATACGGGCTCGCATACCGATTTTGCTATGCATTGCGGTATTGCAGGAACAACTAGCGAGGAAATTTCTCTTAGCTATTTCGTAGGCGAAGCGGTTTGTGTCGGAGTAAAAGCGAATTTAAACGAAGCTATCAAATTTCAAATGCCGCCAAATCCAAAAAACGCTCAAATTTTGCTTTTAAACGTGCATTGTGAATTTAAAAATAGCCAAGATTTCTTTATAAATTCGCCTTTTTTGGATGAGGATTTTTTAAATTTGGCTCAGCAAAACGGTTTTAAAACTATCGCTACAAATTTATCTACTATCGACGCTCACGGCTTAAATTTAAGGCATAAAGAGGCGTTTACAAGAGGGATCCAGATCATCGAATGTCTTATAAATTTAGAGTGTTTAGAGGGCAAAAATTTCTTTTTCTCGGCAGCTCCGTTAAAGATATCAAACGCCGATGCTGCGCCTCTTAGAGCTTATGCGATCCTGCACTTCTAAATTTGCAAAAGCGGCAATTAAAATTTATTATTTCACTATGCGCCTTTAGCTGTTTTAAGCCGTTTATTTAAATTTACTTTTTGGTTATAATCGCTTTATGGATAAAAATAGTCAAAATTTCGGTATCCTCTTAACTCTTCTTGGCGGAATATTTTGGGGATTTTCGGGCGCTTGCGGGCAGTATCTGTTCGAACAAAAAGGGATAAACGCGGAGTATTTAACCTCGCTTAGGCTTTTAATTTCGGGCGTTATAATGCTAGCGATTTTGTATATTAAAAGCGGCAAATTTATATTTAGTATTTTTAGCACCAAGCGAAATATCGGAGATCTGATATTTTACTCATTTTTCGGTATCACGCTATGTCAATACACTTACTTTGTAACTATCGAGCTTTCAAATGCCGCTATCGCTACTATTTTACAGTATCTTGCCCCTGTTTTTGTCTTGTTTGTGCTCTGTATGGAAGAGAGAAGATTTCCTTTTAAAAAGGAAGGATTAAGCGTATTTTTTGCAATTTTCGGCGTATTTTTACTGGCTACTCACGGAAATTTAACCACTCTCATCATTCCTTTGAAAACTCTTATGATAGGCATTATTTCGGCTTGGGCTATAGTTATTTATACTCTATCGCCGCGTAGATTGATGAGAAGCTTTCCGGTTACTCTTATACTTGCTTGGTCGATGCTTATTGGCGGGACTTTGCTTAGTCTATACACTAAGCCTTGGGAGCTTGAGGGAGTAAGCGATTTTAGCGGATTTTTAGCCGTTTGCGGAGTAGTGGTATTCGGTACTATTTTTGCCTTTAGCCTCTATATGCAAGGGGTTAAAATTTTAGGCGGAGGCAAGGCAAGCGTAATATCTGCCGTCGAGCCTATTTCGGCTGCTTTATTTGCGGCGTTTTGGCTTGGAAGCAAATTCGTATTTATCGATATTGTCGGCTTTTTTCTTATAATAACGGCAATTATAATTTTAAGAAAGAGCTAAGTTTATTTTCAAATAAAATTCGTCAGGACGGAATTAAAATTCCTCTTTTTTGTCTTTTTGGATACTCCAAATGCTAGCAAGAAGTGAGCCTGAGATATTATGCCAAACACTAAATAAAGCTCCCGGAAGCGCAGCTAAAGCGCCGAAATATTTAACCGCAAGCGCAACGCTTAAGCCGGAGTTTTGCATGCCGACCTCAATAGCAACGGTTTTAGCTGTTTTTTCATCAAATCCGAACATTTTAGAAAAGATATAACCGCAAAATAGCCCTGAAATATTATGAAGTATAACTCCTATGGCAACCAGCATGCCTACGGTTTGGATATTTTTAACGTTTAAAGCTACTACTATGGAGATGATCATGATGATAGCCCACATCGAGATGATAGGCAGAGCCGGAAGAATTTTTTTGACTATCTTATTAAAAAAGGTGTTTAAAAGCACGCCTACTATTATAGGTATAAGCATGATTTTAACTAAATTTAAAAGCATACTCATAGCCGGAACGGGCACCTCTTGACCTATATAAACCCAAGTTAAAAACGGCATCAAAACGATAGAAAGAAGTGTCGAAAATAGCGTCATACTAACGCTTAACGCGACATCGCCCTTTGCTAAGTAAGTCATCACGTTTGAAGCGGTTCCGCCCGCACTTGTGCCTACTAGCATCATGCCTGCGGTTATCTCGTTGCTAAAGCCAAAGGCTTTTGAGATCAAAAATGCCGCAAACGGCATGATGAGAAACTGGATAAAAATTCCAAGCCCAAGAGCCTTTTTCTTATACAAAATTTTCTTAAAATCATCGATACTAAGCGTGATACCCATGCCAAGCATGATGATTACAAGAAGCGGAACGATATACTCTTTTAGAGGAACAAAACCGGTTGGAAACGTATATGCAATGATCGATAAAACTATCGCTGTTATTGGAAAAAGTAGTGCTTTCATGAGTTGATTTTACCTAAAAATTTGGATTTTTTATCAAAATTAAATAATTTTGAGTCAAAATTTATCTAACTTGTTAAGAATTTACAAGTTAATATTACTTAAATTTTTACTCTTAATCGTCAAAAAGCGTTTTTTCAAAGCATTTTACTACGAAAGTATTGCGCATTAACTCACAGCGACCTAAACGACTTATCGCCTCAAGATGCGCTTTAGTCCCATAGCCCTTGTGCGAGGCGTATCCGTAGCCTAAAAAACGACTATCATAAGCTATCATGAGTTCGTCTCTGCTTACCTTTGCTAGGATGCTTGCCGCGCTTACTTCTGCGATTTTACCGTCGGCTTTTATCATAGTTTTTATGCCTGTTTGGTAACTTGTATTGCCGTCATATAGCAATTCGTGGTCTTTAAAATGGAGTTTAAAGAGATTTAATGCCCGTCTTAAACACTCGCTAAGCCCAAGCTCATCGATTTGTAAATTTGAAAAATAGACGATTAAGAAGTCCGAGCTCTTGACTATTTGATTAAAGAGCTCTTTGCGTCTTTTTGCGCTTAGCTTTTTGGAGTCGTTTAGCCCTTGTATCCTCTCTTTTAATACGCAAGCGGCGATGACTAAAGGGCCCGCTAAAGCGCCTCTTCCAGCCTCATCGATACCGCAAATTTCGCTTAAATCACTCATTAAAAAAGTCCGAAACTATCTTTCATAAACGGCTTAATCTCTTCAAGTGAAACGCCCTTTTGCTCGCCTTCGTTTTGAAATGAAATTCCCGCAGGAGTTAGAGCAAAATTTCCATCCGTCTTTATATCTTTGCTTTCAAAAGTCGCCTTTAACTTTTCATCATCTAAATTTATAAAAATGTCTTTAAGCGATATATCTTTGCCGTTTTTAAGGAATTTTGAGCTGCAAATTTTGCCATCCTTGCCAAAATTTCTGCAAGTTGTTTTAAAAATTTCGTTATTAAACTCAAGGGTTAAAATGTCGTTTTTAAATAAATTTTGCTCGCTATCTTTAAATTCCTGCTTGAAATTTCGCAACTTTTCTTTTAAGTTGTTTTTGTTTTTCGTAGTAAAATCGACCGAGAAAAAATCGCTCGCTATCGCTTCTAGTCTCACATCGCCAGTTTTGATAATCTGCAAGCCCAAAGCTAAAATTTCATAGCTCATATTTTTCGTTATCTTGGCTTTGTGCGCTTTGCCCTTTATCGCTAATTTACCGCTTAATTTTCCCTCTTCATCAAGTTTTACGTCTAAATTTAACCAATCCGAAAGTGCGTTTATAGCCGTTATGTTGCTATCGGTTTTTTCGATCTTGCCTTTTGAAAACTCAAATTTTTCGCCTTTAAAAAAGAGATGTCCGTAAATTTTAGAGGGTAGCTCAAAGCCTTTTTCGCCCTTAAAATTTTCAAATTCGTTATCAAACGAGTTTAGATAAAGCTCGAATTTTTCTTCATCCGCCATGCCTATAAATTTATAAAATTTGCCCCAATTTTCGTGATTTATCTCATATCCGAAGCTAAGTAAAACGGCAACCAAAAACGTTAAAACTACTCTCATATACTCTCCTAAATTTTATTAAAAACTAAGCGCCCACCTTGAAAAAGGTAAAATTTCACATTTTATCCCTTCAAGGCTAAGTTCGGCTTGATTTGCGACACTGATAACTTGAAGTTTATTTGCATTAAGTTGCTTTAAGTTTGCATGAAGTTTTTTAAATTTTAAAAATATCAAATCCTTATCGCTAAACGGTATGCAAAGTATAGCAAATTTCCTTTTAGGAAGGAAGAAATCAAAATCATTGGTATAAAAAATTTCCTCTTTAAACTTAAAAAGCTCGCAAAATACGATGTTTGAAAAAAGCTTTGCAAAATCTTTCTTTAAAGTAAGTGCGTTTCGCATGGCAAAGTCGTTAAAATAAAGCCTCTTTGCCGCATTTGGATATTCAAATTTTGCCACAAGGCTTATAAAGCCGCTATTTTCCAGCTCTTCTAAACCTCCATAAACACGATCTTTTGAAATTTTAAAACGCATTTTTAAATTTTTATAAAGTTCATAAGCGCTTAAATTCGAGCCTTGAAACCTTACGCACTCTCTCATTAAATTTATATCGGACTCATTAAGGCTGCTTTTAAGTCTTGTTTGCAGACTTTCTACGACCTCGCTTTGATCAAGAAAGGCGGAATTTAAGCTATTGCCGTGTATGACAAAATGGCTAAACAACTGATCTTGATCCAAATTTTTAGGGAAAAACGCTATGAATTCCTCATAGTCCAAGTAGTTTAAATTTAGCCTTGCAAATCCGTCTAAATTTATCTTTTTTTGGTTGGTCGTTAAAATCACGCTTTGTAAATTTAAGATGGAAATTTGAGCCAATTTTTGCGCTTGTTCGTTTGAGCTTATATTTTCAACGGCTAAGACTTTTATATCTTTATTGTCCTTTAAAAACCGCTCTAAATTATCCAAAATTTCACTCTGATTTATCCTTATATCTTGTAAATTTACGTATAAAAAATTTTCATCTTTAAATTGCTTTAAATAATCTATTACAAGCGAAGTTTTACCGCTTCCATCGCCTCCTACGATGAGAGTTTTAGCGGACGAAATGCTAAATTTTCTATCTATAAATTTAAGAGATTTTAAAGCGGTGTTATAAAGCGATAGTAGCTCTTTCAAAATTTAGCCTTTAAAAATTTCAAATAATTATAACATTTTTTCCTTTTGATAAGGAAAGTTGATAAGAATTTGATATTAAAGTGATATAAAATTTGGTAAAAAAATTATTTATATTAATATTTTATAACAAAATCCAGTATAATTACCATAGATAAATTTCACACGAGGAGATCGGTATGAGAAAATTTGTTTTTATCGTTTTTGCCGCACTTCTTGCACTATCGGCTCATGCAAGAACTAACGCATCAATAGCAAACGAGTTAAGAATAGACAATAAATTTAAAGAGTCTATCCCGTTTGAGCACGAAGCTTGCGTAAAAGATAAGGTTTGGTCGTCTTGCAAACAACTTGGCTCTCATTATGATTTTGGAAGACCGGGCGTTGCAAGCGATCCGCAAAAAGCTATTATGTATTATAAGATGTGCTGCGACCTAAACAATCAAGACAAGATGTGCTGCGAAAAGGGCTACGCAAAAGAGCTTGCGCAAAAATATGAAGAAGGTTGCAAAGCAAACGATGCTGCAAGTTGTGGCAAGTTAGCTGTCGCCGCATACGATAAAAAGGACTTCGAGGCATCGTTTAAGTATGCAAAAAAGGGTTGCGATATCGGTAAAGATAAGGACTCTTGCATATATCTTGCTTATATGTATTACTACGGTCAGGGCGTAAAGCAGGATAACGAAAAGGCGTTTGAGGTCTATAACGGCTTGTGCGAAAGGGGCGTGTATGATATGTGCCCTACGGTGGGCTTTTTTTACGCTGATGGTATAGGTGTGAAACAAGATATCAAAAAAAGCAAAGAGATTTTAGAGAAAATTTGCCCAGATAAATACCCTGCCGGTTGCACTCAACTAGCCGTGCTTTATGAAACCGACAAATACGGTATGAAGGATGAGAAAAAGGCGATTGAGCTATTTTCTATCGCTTGCAAGCACAACAGAAAAAGCAAGGCTTGCGAAAAGTTAGGCAAGACGACAAGCGAGGAGATAGCTTGCGAAAACAAAGATCCGCACTCTTGCTATATGGCGGCGAACGCTCATAAAAATGATCCTCAAAAAATGCTGTATTATTACGATAAGGCTTGTGAATACGGATATAGCAACGGTTGTTTGCAGGCTTTGCCTCTTGTAGAAAAAGATGCTAATAAAGTAATGGAGTATATATATAAAGCTTGCAAATTAAATAATAGAGAAGCGTGCTTTACTTTTGAAGATATAGTCGGCAAGGCTTGCAAGGATGGCAATCAAGAAATTTGCAGCTGGCGCGATAAGATGAAATCAGGCAAGTAAAATTTAACTTAATTTTTGAGCCGTTTGCTAAATTTTGGCATTCGGCTTGATAAAATTTGCGGCTAAATTTTATTTGTAAAACTTTAGCTTCTTAAAATTATAAACCTGTCTAGTTTAATGTGATAAATGAGAGTTTTAGTATCAAGTTTAATTTAAAATCCAAGCGTTCTATACTTGCTTTGGAATATATAAAATTTTTCCTTACAAAAAGGAAATAAATTTCAAAAATTCTTACTAAAATAGCTTAAAACATTGACTTTAAAAGCTCATTTTAGTAAAATCTCAGTCTTTTATGTAAGTCATAAAAGGTCGTGTGTTTGCGACAAGTTCTATTTTAAAGGAAATCAACATGGAAAGAATCAGGCTTAAGCTCAAAGCTTATGACCATAGAGTTCTAGACCGCACAGTTGCAGCAATCGTAGAAGCTGTCAAAAGAACTGGTGCTGACGTAAGAGGTCCGGTGCCAATGCCTACTAAGATCAAACGCTACACAGTCTTAAAATCACCACACATCAACAAAGATTCACGTGAGCAGTTTGAGATGAGAATTCATGCACGTATGCTTGACATCGTAGCAGCTACACCTGATACAGTCGATTCGCTTACAAAACTTGACTTAGCTCCTGAAGTTAACGTCGAAGTTCGTGCGATGGGCAAGTAATCAGGCGAAAGGTTAGATAATGGAATATATCGTAGAAAAAATAGGCATGAGTAGGACGATCTCGGTTCCTAGCACACCGGTTACGCTTCTAAAACTTGTAGAGACTAAAGTTTGCGAAGTAGGTGAAAACAACCGCGCAATCGTTGCTTATGCAAAAGGTAAAGCGAAAAACAAAGCTATAGCAGGTCAGCAAAAGAAATACAATCTTTCGGCTGAGTACAACAAATTTGCCACTTTAACGGTTGCAAATAGCGAAGCAGGCGATCTTGACGTAAGCCCGCTAAGTTCGGCTGTCGTTATCAAAGTTAGCTTTGATTCAAAGGGTAGAGGTTATCAAGGCGTTGTTAAAAGGCACGGATTTGGCGGCGGACCTAGAAGTCACGGTTCACGTTTCCACAGACGCCACGGATCAATCGGTAACTGCGAATGGCCGGGACGTGTTCAACCAGGTATGAAAATGGCCGGACATATGGGTAATGAAAAAGTAACCGTTAAAAACGAAGTTGTAAGTTTTGATAGTGAAAACGGAATTTTGGTTTTAAAAGGCTCGGTTCCTGGACACAACGGCGCAATGGGTAGAGTAAGGATAGTAAAATGAGTAAAGTTTGCGTATTAAACGAGAAATTTGAAAAGACCGGGGATTTAGATCTTCCTGCAAACTATGCAGAGGTAAATCCACACAACCTTTATCTATATGTTAAATCTTACCTTGCAGGTATCCGCGCAAATACGGCTCACACTAAGACTCGTGCTTTTGTAAGCGGCGGCGGTAAGAAGCCATGGAGACAAAAGGGTCGTGGCGGCGCTCGTGCAGGTTCAACCAGAACTAACGTATGGGTAGGCGGTGCAGTATCTTTCGGTCCATTGAATAATAGAAATTATTTCCAAAAAGTTAATAAAAAACAAAAGAGATTAGCTCTTGAGTGCGCACTGGCACAAAAGGCTAACGAGGGCAAAATTTTCGCGGTTGATAGCATCAGCATCGATAGCGGAAAGACAAAAGATGCGGCAAAAATTATCAATAGCCTAAATTTAAGAGATGCGTTGATAGTTAAAGATTTGCTTGATGATAACACGCTTTTGGCATTTAGAAATTTATCAAACTGCTATCTAGTAGATGCAAGCGAGATAAATGCGTATCTAGTATCGGTATTTAGTGCGGTTATCATTGAAAAAGCGGCACTTGAATCTATAACAAAAGAGGGCTAAAATGGCAGATATAACTGATATCAAAACAATTTTATATACAGAAAAGACTCTTGGCCTTCAAGAAGATGGTGTAGTAGTTATCCAAACTTCACCAAAGATGACTAAAAATAGGCTAAAAGAAATTTTAAAAGAGTATTTTGGAGTAACGCCGCTTCGCGTAAATTCACTTAGAATGGAAGGCAAGGTTAAGCGTTTTAAGGGACAAACAGGACAACGCAACGAAGTTAAGAAATTTTACGTTAAGTTGCCTGAGGGTTCAACTCTAGAAAGCATGGAGGCGTAAGATGGCGATTAAAACATATAAACCATATACACCAAGCCGTAGATTTATGACAGGTCTTAGCAGTGAAGACATCACGGCTAAACCAAGCGTTAGAAGCCTACTTGTAAAACTACCTGCAACAGGCGGTAGAAACAACAACGGTCGTATCACATCAAGACATAAGCAAGCGGGAGCTAAAAAGCTATACAGAATCATCGACTTTAAAAGACGCAAATTCGGCATCGAAGGTAAAGTTGAAGCGATCGAATACGATCCAAACAGAAACTGCCGTATAGCGCTTATCGCTTATAAAGACGGTGAGAAACGCTATATCATCAGACCAAACGGACTAAACGTAGGTGACGTAGTTGCAGCTGCGGAATCCGGTCTTGATATAAAACCTGGTAATGCGATGAAACTAAAAAGCATTCCTGTGGGAACCATAGTTCATAACATCGAGTTAAAACCGGGCAAGGGCGGACAGATAGCAAGAAGCGCAGGCGGATATGCTCAGCTAATGGGTAAAGAGGAAAAATATGTCATCTTGAGACTTCCAAGCGGTGAGATGAGACAAATTTTAGCAGAGTGTATGGCAAGTGTCGGCGTTATCGGTAACGAGGACTGGGCTAACGTAACCATAGGTAAAGCAGGTAGAAATCGCCATAGAGGAATTCGCCCTCAAACTCGCGGTTCTGCGATGAACCCGGTAGATCACCCGCACGGTGGTGGTGAAGGTAAGAAAAATTCAGGCCGTCACCCGGTAACTCCATGGGGTAAACCGACAAAAGGTGCTAAGACTCGCCGCAAAAAAGCTAGCGACAAGCTAATTATCTCAAGAAGGAAAGGAAAATAGAGATGGCTAGATCACTCAAAAAAGGTCCTTTCGTAGACGGACATGTAATGAAAAAAGTTGTTGCTGCTAAGAAAGCAAACGACAACAAGCCGATCAAAACATGGTCAAGACGCAGTACGATTGTACCTGAAATGATTGGACTTACATTTAATGTCCATAACGGTAAAAGCTTTATCCCTGTGTATATTACTGAAAACCACATCGGATATAAACTTGGCGAATTTGCTCCAACTAGAACGTTTAAGGGTCACAAAGGCTCCGTTCAGAAAAAAATCGGTAAATAAGGGGAGATGATGAGTAAAGCTATCATAAAATTTATCAGATTATCTCCTACTAAAGCAAGACTTATAGCAAGAGAGGTTCAAGGTATGAATGCCGAGCTAGCGCTTGCAAGTCTAAGCTTTATGCCAAACAAGGGAGCTAAATTTATAGCAAACGCAATTAGCTCTGCGGTTGCAAATGGCGGTTTTGAACCCGAGGAAGTTATCGTCAGCTCTTGTAGAGTTGATGCAGGCCCTGTATTAAAGAGATTTAGACCAAGAGCAAGAGGAAGCGCAAGCAGAATTCGCAAACCGACCGCTCACATTTTGGTAGAAGTATCTAAAGCTGAAAAGAAGGAAGCATAATATGGGACAAAAAGTAAATCCGATTGGTTTAAGACTAGGAATTAACCGCAACTGGGAGTCAAGATGGTTTCCTTCCAAGGGAAGCTTGGTAGAAAATATCGGCGAAGATTACAAAATTCGTGCATTTTTGAAGAAAAAACTATATTATGCAGGCGTTTCTCAAATTTTAATCGAAAGAACCGCTAAAAAGATAAGAGTAACCGTTGTAGCTGCTCGTCCCGGCATAATCATAGGCAAAAAAGGTTCAGACGTTGAGAAGCTAAAAGAGGATATCCAAAAGCTAATCAACAAAGAGGTTAACGTAAACATTAAAGAAGAGAGAAAAGCTCAAGCTTCTGCTCAACTTGCCGCAGAAAACGTTGCAATGCAACTTGAAAAACGTGTTGCATTTAGACGCGCGATGAAAAAAGTTATCCAAGGCGCTCAAAAATCAGGCGCTAAAGGTATTAAAATTTCAGTTGCGGGTCGTTTAGGCGGCGCTGAAATGGCAAGAACAGAGTGGTATTTGGAGGGTCGCGTGCCTCTTCATACGCTAAGAGCGAAGATAGATTACGGTTTTGCAGAGGCGCATACAACCTATGGAAATATAGGTATTAAAGTATGGATATTTAAAGGTGAAGTTCTTCAAAAAGGCGTTCAAGCCGAAAAGAATGAAGAGAGCGAAGCGCCTAAAAAACCACGTAGAGCAAGAAGAGGTAAATAATCATGTTGATGCCAAAACGAACAAAATTTCGCAAACAGATGAAGGGTCGCAACCGCGGTAAGGCTACTCGCGGAACCGATCTTGCAATGGGTGAATTTGGTATAAAAGCCGTTGAAGCGGGAAGAATTAACTCACGCCAAATAGAAGCGGCTCGTGTTGCTTTGACTCGTCATGTTAAAAGACAGGCTAAAACTTGGATTAGAGTTTTCCCTGATAAGCCGCTAACCAAAAAACCGTTACAAACTCGTATGGGTAAAGGTAAGGCAGGAGTTGAAGAGTGGGTTATGAACATTAAGCCGGGCAGAATCATTTACGAGATGGCCGGAGTTAATGAGGAGCTTGCACGTGAGGCGCTTACGCTGGCTATGCATAAGTTGCCGTTTAAAACCAAAATTGTAACGCGAGAGAGTGAAAATGAAATATACTGAGTTAAAAGAAAAAAGCGTTGCAGAATTAAACGCATTGTTGAAAGAGAAGAAGGTGCTTTTATTTACGTTAAGACAAAAGCTAAAAACTATGCAGCTAAGCAACCCTAACGAGATTCGTGCAGTTAAAAAAGAGATTGCACAAATCAACACTGCAATTAGCGCTTCAAAGTAAGGGGTGAGAAATGGCATTTAAAAGAGAAATTCAAGGTGTAGTTTTGCAAAAGGCCGGTGATAAAACGGCTACGATCTTGGTTGAAAGACGTGTTATGCACCCAAGATACCATAAATTTGTAAAACGTTTTAAAAAATATATGATTCATGACGAAAAAAATGAGACAAAAGCAGGAGATACGGTTGTTGCCGTTGAGTGCAGACCGCTTTCGGCACGCAAGAGCTTTCGCTTAAAAGCTGTTTTGGCAAAGGGAGTTGAGTAATGATACAATCTTTTACAAGACTTGTGGTTGCTGATAACAGCGGTGCAAAAGAACTAATGTGTATAAAAGTTTTAGGCGGCAGCAAAAGAAGATATGCGACACTTGGCGACGTTATCGTTTGCTCGGTTAAAAAAGCGCTTCCAAACGGCAAGATCAAAAAGGGTCAAGTTGTAAAAGCCGTTGTTGTTAGAACTAAAAAAGAGGTTCAAAGAGAAAACGGATCTTTGATTAGATTTGACGAGAATGCGGCAGTTATACTTGATAACAAAAGAGAGCCTATCGGAACTCGTATCTTTGGACCGGTTGGTCGTGAAGTCAGATATGCAAACTTCATGAAAATCGTTTCACTTGCACCGGAGGTATTATAATGGCTAATATCAAATTTAAGATTAAAAAAGGCGATAACGTAAAGATTATTGCCGGTGATGATAAAGGTAAGACAGGAAAAGTTTTATCGGTATTAGCAAAAAAAGGACAGGTTATCGTTGAGGGTTGCAAGGTGGCCAAAAAGGCTATCAAACCAAGCGAGAAGACTCCAAACGGTGGCTTTATAAATAAAGAGATGCCAATTGATATTTCAAATGTGGCGAAGGTTGAGGCTTAATTATGAGTAGATTAAAAGTTAAATATAGCGAGGTTGTAAAGCCTGCTTTAGCGAAAGAATTTGATATCAAAAATCCTATGCTTATCCCCTCAATTGAAAAGATAGTTATCAGTGTGGGCGCAGGCGAGGGTGCAAAAGATCAAAAGCTACTTCAAAACATGGCTGACACGATCTCTTTGATAGCAGGACAAAAAGCGGTAGTAACCGATGCTAAAAAATCAGTTGCAGGTTTTAAAGTTCGCGAGGGATTTCCCGTAGGTATCAAAGTAACTCTTAGAAAAGATCAGATGTATGCATTCTTAGACAAGCTGATAAGCGTTGCTCTTCCAAGAGTTAAGGACTTTAGAGGTTTGCCAAGAGACGGATTTGACGGACGCGGCAACTACAACTTTGGACTTGATGAACAGTTAATGTTTCCTGAGGTTGAGTATGATAAGATCATGCGAACTCACGGTATGAATATCGCGATTGTTACTACGGCTAACAGCGACAAAGAGGCATTCAAATTGCTTGAGCTTTTTGGGTTGCCATTTGCAAAAGGAAAGTAATATGGCAAAAAAATCAATGATAGCAAAAGCGGCTCGCACTCCTAAATTTAAAGTGCGCGGCTATACAAGATGCCAAATTTGCGGAAGACCGCACTCTGTTTATAAGGATTTTGGAATTTGCCGAGTATGCCTAAGAAAGATGGCTAACGAAGGACTAATCCCTGGTCTTAAAAAAGCAAGTTGGTAAGGAAGAAAAATGTTGAATGATTTAATATCAGATGGACTAACACGCATCAGAAACGCCTCTATGAGAAAGCTTGATACGACTAAGCTGCTCCACTCAAACGTTGTTGAAGCTACTTTGTCTATATTAACCGCAAAGGGTTACTTGGAGAGTTATAACGTAGTTGAAGAGGATAAGAAGAAATTTATCAATGTAGTTTTGAAATATGACGAGCGTGGAAATAGCGTTATAAACGAACTTAAAAGAGTTTCAAAACCGGGTCGCCGTGTCTATAAAGGCAAGGATGATATCAAAAGATTTAAAAACGGTTACGGAACAATTATCGTTAGCACAAGCAAGGGCGTTTTAAGCAACGAAGACGCACATAAAGCGGGTGTCGGCGGCGAAATTCTTTGTACTATATGGTAATGAACACAAATGATGTTACGACATCATTTGTGACACCTTATAATGGAGTTTGCACGATAGGTTAAGCTTATTAACTTGCTATTTCGCAACACTCTAAAATTTAGCGATCAAATTCGCTAAATTTGGAATACAAATCTCAAATTTGAGATGGCAAAGAATTTAAAAGGTTTTAAAAGGGCGAAGGCTCTTTTAAATCGTTCAAATTTTAAATTTGGACGAAGTGGAATTTAGTTTCTGCTTTTTATGGTATTGTGGTATCCATTCGTATAAAGTAGACATACCCTAGACAAGTAAAAAGGAAAAAAATGTCACGTATAGGTAAGCAGCCGATATCTATTCCAAACGGGCTAGATGTCAGCGTAGAAGGAAATTTGCTTAAATTTAAAAAGGGCAATAACACAAAAGAACTTGACACAAAAGGTCATGTTGATGTTAAGGTAGAAGATGGCTCTATCGTATTTTCTCCTAAGGGCGAAGATAGACAAAGTAGAGCGTATTGGGGCACATATAGAGCGCTAGCTAACAATATCGTTACAGGTCTTACGGATGGCTTCGTTCGCAAACTTGAGATAAACGGTGTAGGTTATAAAGCCGCAGCTAAAGGAAACGTGCTTGAGCTAACTCTTGGATTTTCTCACCCGATCAACCATGAAGTGCCAAAAGGTGTCGAAATAAGCGTAGAAAAAAACGTAATCACAATAAAAGGTGATGACAAGCAAGTTGTAGGACAGATCGCAGCTCAAGTTAGAGGATATCGCCCGCCTGAGCCATACAAAGGCAAAGGTATAAAATATGCCGAAGAGCGCATCATCCGCAAAGCCGGTAAAACATCTAAGAAGTAAGGGATAGGCAATGACAGCAAATGTATTAAAAAGAAAACTCGCTCTTAGAATAAAGAGAAAGAGAAGAATTAGAGCTAAAATTTCTGGCACTGCTTTAAAGCCAAGGGTGTCTATTTTTAAATCAAATAGAACGCTTTATGTTCAGGCTATCGAAGATGTAAATGCAACTACTATAGCAGCGGCTGACGGAAGAAAGTTAGGAATAAAAGCCAATAAAGATGGTGCCGTAGCTTTGGCAAAAGAATTTGCCAATACGCTTAAAGCAAAAGGTATAGAGGAAGCTTTATTTGATAGAAACGGCTATTTGTATCATGGCGTTGTTGCAGCTTTTGCCGACGCTTTAAGAGAAAACGGCATCAAACTATAACCCAAAGGAAAATCGATGGAAAAATATAATAGAGAAGAATTTGAAGAAGTAATCGTCGATATCGGTCGGGTTACAAAGGTTGTTAAAGGCGGTCGTAGATTTAGATTTACGGCTCTTATTGTAGTCGGAAACAGAAACGGGCTTGTCGGCTTTGGATTTGGTAAAGCCAAAGAGGTTCCTGATGCGATTAGAAAAGCTGTTGACGATGCTTTCAAAAATATTATCAATGTTAAACTAAAAGGCTCTACTATTCCTCACGATATAGAGGTAAAATATAACGCAAGTAAAATTTTACTTCGCCCGGCAAGCGAGGGTACGGGTGTTATCGCCGGCGGTTCAACTCGCCCTATCTTAGAGCTTGCAGGTATCAAGGATATCTTGACAAAATCACTTGGCTCAAACAACTCTGCAAACGTTGTTCGCGCTACAATCAAAGCATTAAGTATGCTTAAAAGCTAAGGAGAGGGAATATGGGACTTGAAAAATTAACTCCGGCTGCCGGTTCAACTCGCGAAACTAAGAGATTAGGACGCGGTCAAGGTAGCGGTCAAGGTAAAACTGCAGGCAAAGGACACAAAGGTCAAAGAGCTAGAAAAGGCTATAACGAAAAAAGAGGTTTTGAGGGTGGACAACAACCGCTTCAAAGACGTCTTCCAAAAGTAGGTTTTACGTCTAGAGTTGTAAAACCTTATGTGATCAACGTGGATAAAATAACTGCTATAAAAGAGCTAAACGAGATCACCGTAGCAACCATAGCGACGGTGCATAAAATTTCAAGCAGTGTTATTAAAATAAAGTTGATCGGAGCAGGCGCGAAAGATCTTGCTTCAAAAATCAAAGACGAGAACGTAACCGTTAGCGGACGTGCATAATGAATAAGACATTGACCAACAAGATACTCATCACGTTGGCATTTTTATTTGCTTACAGGATACTGGCCTATGTGCCGGTACCCGGTGTTAATGTCGACGTCATTAAAGAATTTTTTGATTCAAATAGCTCTAATGCGCTAGGACTATTTAACATGTTCAGCGGTAATGCCGCCGAAAGACTTAGTATCATCTCACTTGGCATTATGCCTTACATCACCTCTTCGATTATCATGGAGCTTTTGGCTGCAACTTTTCCTGCGCTTGGCAAGATGAAAAAAGATCGCGACGGAATGCAAAAATATATGCAGATCATCCGCTACGCGACTATTGTTATAACTATCGTTCAGGCAATAGGCGTTAGCATCGGTCTTCAGGGCTTAAACGGAAGAGGCGGCGAGGAAGCTATAATGATAGATATGGGTATGTTTATAGCTATTGCGGCAGCTTCGATGTTAGCGGGAACAATGCTTCTTATGTGGATAGGTGAGCAGATAACTCAAAGAGGTATAGGAAACGGCATAAGCCTTATCATCTTTGCGGGCATAGTTTCAGGAATCCCTGCGGCGATAGGCGGAACTATAAATTTAGTAAATACGGGCGAGATGAATTTCTTAGTTGTTATCGGAATTTTGCTTGTTATACTCATAACCGTGGGCGTTGTTATATTTGTGGAGATGGGCGAGAGAAGGATACCTGTTTCTTACTCAAGAAAAGTTGTTATGGAGAATCAAAACAAACGCATAATGAACTATATACCTATAAAGGTAAATTTAAGCGGCGTTATCCCGCCTATCTTTGCTAGCGCGATTTTGATGTTTCCAAGCACGATTTTTCAGGCAAGCACAAACAAATACATCCAAGCCATAAACGACTTTTTAAATCCAAACAGCTATGTGTTTAACTTTTTGACATTTTTGCTTGTAGTATTTTTTGCTTATTTTTATGCTTCAATCGTATTTAACGCAAAAGATATCAGCGAAAATTTAAAAAGACAAGGCGGATTTATACCGGGGATTAGACCGGGCGAGGGCACTGCGGGATACCTTAACGAGATCGCTTCACGCCTAACGTTTAGCGGTGCGATTTACTTAGGACTGATATCGACTCTGCCTTGGGTTTTGGTTAAATTTATGGGTGTGCCGTTTTATTTCGGCGGAACATCGGTTCTTATCGTCGTTTCGGTTGCGCTTGATACGATGAGAAGGATTGAGGCGCAAATTTATATGAATAAATACCAAACTTTAAGTGCGGTAGGCCTATAAAATGGCGATTTCGCTTAAAAAACCGGCTGAGATTGAGAAAATTCGAGCGGCAAATAAAATTGTCGCTCAAACCCTTGATCATGTTGAAAGTATCATAAAACCCGGAATGTCGCTTCTTGAGATTGACAAAATTTGTGACGATATGATATGCGCTGCGGGTGCAAAGCCTGCTTTTAAAGGACTTTACGGCTTTCCAAATGCAGCTTGCATAAGTTTAAACGAAGTGGTTATCCACGGAATTCCTGATGACACAATCCTAAAAGAGGGCGATATAGTAGGTGTTGATATCGGCTCAAATTTAAACGGATTTTTTGGCGACTCTGCCAGAACTTTTGGCGTAGGTAAAATTTCAAAAGAGGACGAAGCTTTGATAGCTTGCTCGAAAGATGCGCTTTATTTTGCAATCGATATTATAAAAGAGGGAATGCATTTTAAAGAACTTAGTTTTGAGCTTGAGAAATTTATCCTTGCAAGAGGGTTTGTGCCGCTAAGAGGATTTTGCGGACACGGTATAGGTAAGCGCCCACACGAAGAGCCCGAAGTGCCAAACTACTTAGAAGGCAATAACCCAAAAGCCGGACCAAAGATCAAAAACGGAATGGTTTTTTGCATAGAGCCTATGATCTGCCAAAAAGACGGAACTCCGGTTGTTGGAAACGACAAGTGGAAGGTAACTAGCAAGGATGGACTTAGAACTAGCCATTATGAGCATTGTGTGGCCGTGATAAGCGGAAGAGCGGAAATTTTAAGTAAAGCGTAAAATTATACCAAATTTATCGCCTAAGTTTTTGCAGTTTACAAATTAAATTTGTGAATTGCAAAATTTTAATTTGTGGTGAGTTAAAATTTTAAGTTATTTATGTTGTGATTTTGCAACTGAATAAAAATAAAATTTATGAGAGGAGGTAAATAGTGGCAAAAGACGACGTCATAGAGATTGACGGCAACGTGATAGAGGCTCTGCCTAATGCAACTTTTAAAGTCGAGCTTGACAATAAACATGTGATTTTATGTCATATCGCAGGCAAGATGAGAATGCATTACATCAAGATAATGCCCGGAGACCGCGTAAAAGTGGAACTCACGCCGTATAGTCTTGATAAGGGTAGAATAATTTATCGCCATAAGTAAAATAAAAGTTAAATTTGGCTAAAATCAGCCCTTTGCAACAAATGCTGTATGAAGAATTGTTTTCAAAGCCTACCACTTGTTTTGAAAATAGTTGGTTTAATAACTTCTTTAAACCTGATGCAGCCCTAAAAAAGTGGAATAAATTTTTAGGAGACTAAGATGAAAGTTCGTCCTTCCGTAAAGAAGATGTGTGACAAATGTAAAATTGTCAAACGTAAAGGCATAGTTCACGT
This sequence comes from Campylobacter sp., assembly GCA_030532465.1. GTDB lineage: Bacteria > Campylobacterota > Campylobacteria > Campylobacterales > Campylobacteraceae > Campylobacter_A. The sequence continues at coordinate 41,253 of JAUNLC010000008.1, forward strand.
AATTTGTGAAAATCCAAAACATAAACAAAGACAAGGATAAAGAATGGCTCGTATCGCAGGTGTAGATTTACCGAAGAAAAAGAGAATTGAGTATGGTCTAACTTACATTTATGGTATCGGCCTTCACAAATCAAGACAAATTCTTGATGCTACAGGAATTTCTTATGATAAAAGAGTTCATGAGTTAAGCGAAGATGAGGCCGCTGCAATTCGTAAAGAGATCCAAGAGAACCATATGGTTGAGGGTGATCTTAGAAAAAGCGTCGCTATGGATATAAAAGCACTTATGGATCTTGGTAGCTACAGAGGTCTTCGCCACAGAAAGGGTCTTCCTGTTCGTGGTCAAAAGACTAAAACAAACGCTAGAACCAGAAAAGGTAAGCGTAAAACTGTTGGCGCTGCAACAAAATAAGGATAGATGATGGCAAAAAGAAAAGTAGTTAAAAAGAAAGTAGTTAGAAAAAGCATTGCCAAAGGTGTTGTTTATATAAGCGCGACTTTTAACAATACTATGGTTACCGTTACCGATGAGATGGGAAATGCGATAGCTTGGAGCAGTGCAGGCGCGCTTGGCTTTAAAGGCAGCAAAAAATCAACTCCGTATGCGGCTCAACAAGCGGTTGAGGACGCTATGAATAAGGCTAAAGAGCATGGAATTAAAGAGGTGGGCATAAAAGTTCAAGGTCCGGGAAGCGGTAGAGAAACAGCCGTAAAAAGCGTAGGTGCAATCGAGGGCATTAAAGTTGTATTCCTTAAAGATATAACTCCGCTAGCTCACAATGGTTGCAGACCACCAAAACGCCGCCGCGTGTAATTAGAAATTTAGGAGAATTATTATGGCAAGATATAGAGGACCTGTTGAAAAATTAGAAAGACGTCTTGGTGTAAGCTTAGCACTTAAAGGCGAGAGAAGATTAGCCGGTAAGTCAGCTCTTGATAAGCGCCCTTATGCGCCGGGACAACACGGACAAAGAAGAGCGAAGATTAGCGAATACGGCCTTCAGTTAAGAGAGAAGCAAAAAGCTAAATTTATGTATGGAATTTCCGAGAAGCAATTCCGCAGACTTTTCCAAGAAGCAGCTAGAAGAGAGGGAAATACCGGTGCGCTTTTAGTTCAACTTCTTGAGCAAAGACTTGATAACGTAGTTTATAGAATGGGCTTTGCTACAACTCGTAGATTTGCTCGCCAGCTTGTAACTCACGGACATATTTTGGTAAACGGCAAGAAAGTTAATATCCCTTCGTATAGAGTCGATGCCGGATCAAAAATAGAAGTGGTAGAAAAATCAAAAAACAACCCGCAAATAGTTCGCGCTATCGATCTTACCGCTCAAACCGGTATAGTTGGTTGGGTTGATGTTGAAAAAGATAAGAAATTTGGAATTTTTACAAGAACACCGGAAAGAGAAGAGGTTATCATTCCTGTTGAGGAAAGATTTATAGTAGAGCTTTATTCTAAATAATAAGGGGGTGTAATAATGAGAAAGATTACTACATCAGCTTATATGCCTACAGAGATTGAAGTCCAAAGCATAAGCGAGAATGTTGCCAAGATTACTACTTATCCGTTTGAAACCGGTTATGCCGTAACTCTGGCTCATCCGTTGCGCCGTCTTCTTTATAGCAGCACGGTCGGTTTTGCTCCTACGGGAGTTAAAATCGAAGGTGTAGCGCATGAGTTTGACTCTATGCGAGGTATGCTTGAAGATGTCGCTCAATTTATTATAAATTTGAAAAATTTACGCTTTAAGCTTAAAAACGACTCTGAGCGTGAAGTTATAGAGTATTCATTTAAAGGGCCAAAGAGCATAAAGGGTGAGGATTTAACTAGCGATATTGTACAAGTAGTAAATTCCGATGCCTACCTTGCGACTATAAATGAAGATGCCGAGCTTAAATTTTCAGTCATCATCCAAAAAGGTATAGGATATGTTCCTAGCGAGGAAATTCGTGAAGAGATGGAAGAGGATTATATAGCTCTTGATGCATTTTTTACACCTGTTAAAAAGGCTGTTTATGAGCTTGAAAACGTCTTAGTTGAAGATAATCCGGACTATGAGAAGATAGTTTTTACAATTACGACAGACGGTCAGGTTGGAGCTATCGAGGCATTTAAAAATGCAATTGAAGCAATGTATCAACAAATGTCCGTATTTAAGGGAATTTTAGATATCGATATAACTGCACAGATCGGAAATTCTATCGTAGCCAATGAGCACGCCAAACTTCTTCAAAGTGTTGAAGAGCTAAATTTAAGCGCTAGAAGCTTTAACTGCCTTGATAGAGCCGATGTTAGGTTTATCGGAGAGCTTGCTTTGATGGATGAAAACGAGCTAAAAGAGCTTAAAAATTTAGGTAAAAAATCTCTTGAAGAGATTAAGGCTGTTATGGAAGAGATCGGCTATCCTGTAGGAGGAGATGCTCTAAAAGACGGCAAAGATCAGCTCAAAAAGAAGATAGCTGAGCTGAAATCACAAATGAGTGCAAACGAGTAAAGGACAATAAATGAGACATAGACATGGTTATAGAAAATTAGGCAGAACAGCATCTCATCGCTCGGCATTGCTTAAAAATTTGGCAATTGCAATTATCAAAAGCGAGAAGATAGAAACTACACTGCCAAAAGCGAAAGAGCTTAGAAGCTATATCGAAAAGCTTATCACAAGAGCTAGAAAAGGTGATAGCAACGCTCATAGAGCGGTTTTTGCAAGCCTTCAAGATAAAGAGACTACAAACAAGCTTGTTACTGAAGTAGCTCCTAAATTTGCAGGACGCAACGGCGGTTATACAAGGATAGTAAAAACTCGCATTAGACGCGGCGATGCAGCTGAAATGGCTTATATCGAGCTAGTTAGCGAATAATTTTTAGAGAGCTTCGGCTCTCTTCTTTCTAATTTTTTATCTATAATTTTAATTCTTCAGCCTCTATTTTACGTAACTTTAAATTTCCAAAAGATACAATTTTAACTCTAATTATCAAAAATTTGATCCATAAATTTAACGAAAGAGCTTATGAAAAAACTGGTTTGGCTAAATCCTGTTGTGAAAAGTATTTATGGTTTTAAAGCCTTAAAAGAGCTTTTGCAAGATAGGGGTTTTATTATCACGGAGTGCAAGCAAGATCATGTCAAAAATGTTAAAACAGCCTATAAAAACGAACTAAAATTTAAAAATTTAATCCTCGATAGTCGCTGCCCTAGAGCTGTAAATTTTTTAAGATCAAATTTTAAAGAGCACTCAGACCAAATTTCAAAGCTAAATCCTATCCTTATAGAAAGCGCACTTGAACTTAGCGCAAATTTAAATCATGACGAGCATCTTTTTATCACCACTCCTTGCGAGGATTTGGCTGGGCTTGGCAGAGAGTTAAATTTGGCTCAGACAACATTTTTAACTTGGAAAGATTTTAAAGAGCTAAACGAGATAAATTTGAGCGCAAACAAAATAAATTTAAGTCCGATTCCTGTCGGATTTTTTGAAAATTTAGGCGTGAAAACTATAAGTCTAAGCAGTAAAGAGAAGATACAAGAGGCATTTTCTTATAAATTTAGCGAACTAAAAAACTATCAGATCATCGAGCTTTTGCACTGCGAAAACGGTTGCCACAACGGAGACGGACTTTGAAGCAAATTTTTAAAAAGAGCATTTTGATCCTTGTTATATTTGCTATGTGGCACATTGTTTGCGAACTTGAAATTTTTACCGCTTATATCCTGCCAAGTCCGATCGCCACCTTTAAAACGATGTTTAACATGACTCTAAGCGGTGAGCTGGTTACGCACATGCTCATTAGTTTTAAGCGCATTTTTACGGGCTACGCTTCTGCTTTTGCGTTGGCGCTTGTTCTTGGCGGTATAGTGGCACTTCTGCCTAAGATCAGCGTTTATTACGAGTGGATTTTGGAGTTTTTTAGAAACATTCCTCCGCTTAGTTTGATCGCTATTTTGGTACTTTGGTTTGGTATCAATGAGGCTCCAAAGATAATCATCATCATCCTTGCGTCGTTTTTTCCGATGTTTTTAAGTATTTCAAAGGGGCTAACGAGCTGCGATGTCAAGCTCATTGAAGTCGGTAAAATTTTTGGCTTTAGCAAATTTGAAATTTTTTATAAAATCATCCTAAAAAGCGCGCTTAAAGATATTTTTGTCGGCATGCGTATCGGCTTTGGCTACGCTATGAGAGCCATCATCGGAGCGGAGATGATCGCGGCTTCAAGCGGACTTGGCTATCTCATCCTTGACGCCGAAGAGCTTTCGCGCGCGGATAGGATATTTGTAGGAATTTTTACGATCGGAGTTTGCGGAGTGCTTATCGATCGGATATTTTTGTTTTTGATAGCCAAATTTAGAGTTTTGCGAGGCGAAAAATGATAGAAATTTCAAATTTATCCAAGCATTTTTTCATCCACGGCAAGCGCCTTGACGTCATAAAAAATTTAAATTTAACTATCAAAAAAGACAAGATCACCGTCGTGCTTGGTAGGAGCGGTTGCGGTAAAACAACTCTTTTAAGACTCATTGCCGGGCTTGAGAGCTTAAGTGCGGGCAAGATAAAGATCAAAAGCGACGCTAAAATCGGCTTTGTCTTTCAAGAAGCGCGCCTTATGCCGTTTTTAAACGTCTATGAAAATATCGTTTTTTCACTCAAAAAGCACGAGATCAGCGAAGCTAAAATCAATAATCTCATATCGATGATAGGGCTTAACGACTTTAAATTTGCCGCTGTTTCGCAGCTTTCAGGCGGCATGTCCTCTCGCGTCGCTCTTGCACGAGTGCTTGCGTATGAGGCGAATTTGATCCTTATGGATGAGCCTTTTGCGGCGCTTGATGCCTTTACGAGAGCCGCTATGCAGGTTGAAATTTTAAAGATACAAGAGGGCAAAACCATCCTTTTTGTAACTCACAATATCGACGAAGCGCTATTTTTAGCAGACGAGATCATCTTGCTTGAAAAAGGCGGCATCAAATCAAGCTACGATCTATCAAATTTGGCTAGACCCAGAGACTTGCTTTGCGATGAGGCGATAAAGCTAAAGCGCGAAATTTTAGCTCACATTTAGCGGTCTATCTCGCATTCTACTGCAAACGGCAAAATTTGCCGAGTTATCCTTAAAGCCAGATTTTTGTAAAAAAGCGATAGCCTCTTTGCCTTTACCGATCGGCGTTACGACCCAAGTCGTAGTGTGCTTAAATTTCTTGTTAAAAGCTTGCATAAGCGCAGTTCCTACGCCTTTGCGTTGGTAGTCTTTGTGTACCATTATGGAGTAAAGATACGAAGTTGCAAAATTATCTCTGTCGCAAAATGCCTCGAGCATACCGATAGTCTTGTTACCAAGCTTGGCTATGGCTACGTAGTCATAGGTTCTAAACATATCGTAATGCGCCCACTCTGTGTCTTTTCTGGCGTGTTGTTTGCTCGCCCAACCGATACTTACCATTATCTCATCGATATCTGCGGGACTGAAATTTGCCGAGTTTTCCAAAACAACTAAATCTTTCATCTTCGCTCCTTTGAATGGTTTGAAATTTGCAAAAAGTATTATAGCTATTGATAATTAAAACCAAGATAAAGTTAAGTTTTTATATAATTTCATTTTGAAATATCAAAAAGGAGAAAAAATGAGAAAGATCTTTAAAATTTTATGTGCGTTTTCTTTGCTTTGCTCTCTTGCAAACGCAAAAGAAAATTTAGACAAAATCGGCATAACTTACGTCAAATCGCCGTTAAATGTCCCGTCAATCGTCGATAAATTCAAAGGCTTTTACGGCAAATCATTTGGCGTGCCGGTGGAGTATTTTGAGATCACTTCGGGAGCCAAGCAGACTCAAGCGCTCGCTTCAAATTCGCTTCAGTTTCTTAACTGCGTAGGCGGCACTTCGGTGATTTTGGCGGCTGCAAATAAGGCTGATATAAAGATCATAAGCGCGTATTCAAGAGCGCCTGAAGCGTTTGTTGTATTTGCCAAAGATAAAAGCATAAAATCGCCAAAAGATCTAAAGGGCAAGAAGATCGCAGGACCGAAAGGCACGATACTAAACGAGCTTTTGGTTAGATACCTTGCACTTGGCGGACTTAGCATAAACGATGTTGAGTTCATCTCTATGGGCATCCCGCCTGCACAAGCCGCGCTTGAAAACGGAAGCGTTGATATGGCGCTTTTGGCTGGACCAGCAGCTTATAACGCGCAAAAATCAGGACTTCACATCGTCACAACCGGCAAGGGCGTCGTCACTCCGGTTATCGTAACGGCTACAAGTGGAGAGTTTTACAAGAGGCATAAAGATGTAGTTGAGAAATTTAAGAAGACTCAGGATGAAATTTTGGATTTTATCAAGGCAAACGAAGAGGAGGCTCTTAAATTTACAGCCGAGGAGACAGGACTTAGTTTAGAGGCAGTTAAGAGCATGTATCCGCAGTATGACTTTAGCTCAAAGATCACGGCTGATGATATAAAAGCGCTTGAAGCTACGCAAGAATTTATGCTTGAAAGCAAGATGATCGAGCAAAAAATAGACATAAAATCACTTCTGATAAACTGAAATTTAAAGGGCAAATTCGCCCTTTAACCTTAAAAACTCCCAAAACTTCCGAAATTTAAAATTTATTTTGCCAAAGTAGAGGTATAATAAAATAAAAAATAAAAAGGGCGAGAGATGATTCCATTTACCGACGAAGAGCTGCTAAAGCCTGTAAGTGCGAGCCTGCAGAAGGTTATGCCTATGCTTGAAAAAGACGGAGGCGGACTTGATCTGCTTGGTATCAAAAACGGCAAAATTTACGTGCGCTTAACGGGGCATTGTCACGGATGTGCAGCAAGCGGAACTACGCTAAAATACGGCATAGAAAGACAACTTAAGATAGATATACACCCTGAGCTTGAGGTGATAAATATCCCAATGGGAGAAGAGGTAAGATTAGATTGATTGATTATAAAAAACTTGGCATCAAGGCCTTTTATAAAGGGCGTTTTGATGAAGCGATGAACTATTTTTCGCTTGCATATGATAAAAAAAACGATAAAAAACTACTATTTTTCATCATGCTTTGCTCGCTTGCAAAGAGCCACAACGACGAAGCTTTAATGCTTTTTGAAATTTTTAAAGTCAAAGAAAAAGTCGGCATGACAAACGAGGATTTAGACGAAATTTTAGCCACGCTTGAAGCAAGAGTGGATAGAAAAGATGAGCTTGAGGAGCAAAATGCCATAAGCTATGATGACTTTATGGATGCCGTTGAGCGCGAAGGAAGTTTTAAAAGCGTGTTTGAAGACATCATGTTTTCAACTCGCGTGATGATAAGCAACCGCGATGATTTTATGGATTTTTTAGAAAATTTGATCAAAAACGACTTCATCGAGATGGGGCTTAACTACATAGAAAGTGCCGCGATGCTCTTTGCGGGCGATGAGCGGCTGAGCGTGCTTATGGCGGAGATTGACAAAAGGCGCAAAAGTGAAAATTTGCTTTGAAAATTCATTTATCACGGATAATTCAAACGAGTGCGAAGAGGGGTGCTTTTTCGTACGAACTACGGCAAATGCTAAATTTGAAGCCGCTGCTTTAGATAAAGGCGCAAAAGTTATCGACTTAAGCGAGTGTAAAAAGCTTCTTGGTATCGATGAAAACATAAAAATCATAGGCATAACCGGCACGAACGGCAAGACCACAACCGCTGCGGCGATATACTCTATCTTGCTTGATCTTGGCTATAAATGCGGGCTTTGCGGCACTAGAGGCGCTTTCATAAACGATAAAAGAGTCGATGAAAAGGCGCTTACTACGAGCGAAATTTTACGCACGCTTAGCTATCTAAAGTTAGCAAGCGAGCAAGGATGTGAGTTTTTCGTAATGGAAGCAAGCTCTCATGCGATCGATCAAAAGCGCATCGAAAGCCTAAAATTTGCAATGAAAATTTTTACAAATTTGACGCAAGATCACCTTGACTACCACCACACTTTCGAAGAATACGCGCGCGTTAAAAGCAGTTTTTTTGACGATGACGCTTTAAAACTTATAAATATCGATGATGGAAATTTAAAATTTAACGCTAAAAACGCGCTTACTTACTCGCTTAAAAAGCATGCAAATTTCGCTCCTATCGCTTACGGGCTAAAAGACGGCATAAACGCGGTCATAAAGACTCCAAAGGGCGAGCTTGAGATAAACTCAAATTTGCAAGGCGAGTTTAACCTCTACAACCTGCTTGCCGCCGTTGGTTGCGTGATAAGCCTAACCGAAGCGAGTTTAGAAGATATATCGCGAGCGGTTGAGAACTTCGGCGGAGTTGAAGGACGCATGGAGGTAGTTAGCGCTAGTCCGCTTGTTATCGTTGATTTTGCTCATACACCGGATGGATTTGAGAAAATTTTAAGTGCGCTTAGTCACTATAAGCTAGTCGTGGTGTTTGGCGCGGGAGGCGATAGAGATAACACAAAACGGCCTAAGATGGGCGCTATCGTGCAGCGATTTGCAAGGCTTGCCATCGTCACAAGCGATAATCCGCGCACCGAAAATCCACAAGCGATCATAGATGAAATTTGTGCCGGCATGAAGATGGATGAGCGCGTTATATGCGAGCCTGATAGACGCAAGGCGATTAAGCTTGCGCTGGAAAATTTAAAGCAAGATGAGGTGCTTGTGATTCTTGGCAAGGGCGATGAACCGTATCAAGAGATAATGGGCGTGAAATATCCGTTTAGCGACAAAGAGGTCGTGCAAGAAATTTTAAAAATTTGATTTAGTTTACGGGCTTAGAAATTTAAAAGGATGATAAAATAGATGAGAGTAGAGGTTTTAGCAAGTAAGATACATAGAGCCGTGGTTACGGACGCAAATTTAAATTACGTAGGCTCGATTACGATTGATGAGGAGCTGATAGAGGCTGCAAATTTAACAGAGTTTCAAAAGGTGGAAATTCTAAACGTAAATAACGGCGAGCGCTTTTCGACCTATGTCATCAAAGGGCAAAAGCGAGGCGAAATTTGTCTAAACGGCGCAGCTGCTAGAAAAGTGTGCGTCGGAGATGTCGTCATAATCGTAGCTTATGCGAGTATGAAATTTAAAAAAGCGAAGAAATTCGAGCCTACAATCGTGCATGTAAATGATAAAAATGAGATTGTGGGATAGAATTTACTGCGCTTAAGAGTTATGAATATATGGTGTATAGTCTTTTGGCGTTGCAAAAATTTTAGTCTGAGTCGGATGTTTTTATTTAAAGAAAGATGATTGCCGATTTTTATTTGATATTTTAATTTACACAACTGCAAGACTTGTTTAATCGCTTGAGTCAAAAGCGTCAAAATCTTCTATGATGATATGAACTTTTGATATCTCTCCTATTATATCAACATTTCCGCTTATGATAACTGCATTATCCTTGATCTCCAGCACTCCTTTAAAGGCGCAATGCTCCATCATATAAAGCCCTATGTCGCACCTATCAAGCATGCTATCATCTATCTTTATTTTTGCGCCTATATAAGGAACTTCGTAAAAATACATTTCAGGCGGATATAAAGCCCAGCCCCAATTATCCTGATCAGATAGAGCTTCAAATTTCTCATCATCTGCCGTTATCTTAAGATTTATCATGTTGTCTTCTATGGAAATTTGTGCATCGCCGACGCCAAATTCCGTCTCATTGATCTTAAAAGAGTTCATAACTTCTCCTTGAGAGGTTTATTTTCTAAGTAGTCGGTTGTATTATAGCACTTATATAAGCTCAGATTTGTTATAATTTACCAAAACTAAACTAAGGATGTTTCATGTTTGAAGGACTTGACTTTTCAAAGATGGGCGAGATGCTTGAAGAGGTTCAAAAGCGTGCTAAAGAGCTTGAAGACGAGAGTATGAGTCGTGAATTTAGCGTAAAAAGCGGAGGCGGACTTATCAGCGTTAAGGCAAACGGAAAAGGCGAAATTTTAGACATCACCATAGACGATAGCCTGCTTGAAGATAAGGAGAGTTTGCAAATTTTGCTAATTAGCGCCGTAAACGACCTGCTAAAAATGGTTGAAGACGACAAAAAGCATCTTGCCTCAAAGATGCTAGGCGGATTTACCGGAATGAGAAATCAATGAAAAAAATCTTGTTTTACGCCTTATTTTGTGCCGTTTTATGGGCTGAGCCTAGACCTACTCAAGATGATTTTAACGCTTGCTTTGAAAAAAACCTGCCAAGTATCGTAAATGTGGCGGGTCATAGCGGCATAGCGTTAAGTCCGAATTTGATCGCGGTGGTTAAAAA
>JAUNLC010000008.1:51596-55776 GCA_030532465.1 Campylobacter sp.
ATAAGCGTTGGCGGCGCTAAATTTATACCAAGCCGCTATCTTAAGCACTTTATGGCGTATCAAGATGTTTATTACGGAGATGTGGGCGCCGTTTTTGAGATGATGGGGACTAAATTTGTGGTTAAGAGCGTAGAGCAGCTTGGACGCGGTAAAGCTCTTATGGCGGGAGATGAAATTTTAACTATAAACGGCGAGAAATTTAAGAGTTTGAGGGAGTTTAACGAACGAATACTTTTTGCTAAAAAGGGCGAGGTTTTAACATTTGAAGTCTTAAGAGACGGCGAAGTTGAAAAATTTGAGATAGCGGTTTCTAACGACGCAAATATAATGAGCCAAAAGCCCGAAAAAACCAAGCAGGAGACTAAAGAGCCCATTAAGAGCGTTCAGGTAACAAATGTCGTAAAAGATGTTTTTAAACTTCAAGGCGTAAGCTTTGATAAAAATTTGGTTGTAAAAAAGGTAGATGAGGGCTCAAAAGCTGCAAATTTCGGTATTAAGCCCGGCGATAAGCTCATCCAAGTAAATCGCACCGAAGTTAAAAACTACAAAGAGGCGTTAAATTTAGCCTCAAAAGAAAGCTCCGAGCAAGTTTTACTATTTCGCCGCGGCGGATTTGACTTTTTCTTTAAAGTAAGATGATGAAAAGCGAGGAGTTGTTAGAAAATTTCAAAGCGTTTTTGCGCGAGAATTTACCTGTTGCGCCTAGCTTTCATCCATATTACAGTGAGGCGCTTGGCTATATGCTACTAGCGGGCGGTAAGCACTTTCGCGCTATGCTCGTTCTTGGTGCGGTAAATGCGCTAAAGCCTGAGATGACAAAGGCGGCTCAAGATATCGCGCTTGGTTTTGAGCTTATGCATACTTATTCGCTTATTCACGATGATCTGCCTGCTATGGACGACTCCGATCTTCGCAGGGGAAAGCCTAGTTTGCACGTAAAATACGATGAGGTTACGGCTATCTTGGTTGGCGACGCGCTTAATACTCACGCCTTTTATCAAATTTCAAAAGCTAATTTAAGCCCTGAAATTCGCTTAAAATGCATAGAAATTTTAAGCCAAAACGCAGGCGTTAGCGGCATGGTTTTAGGTCAAGCGATAGATTGTTATTTTGAAAATAAAAAGCTAAATTTAGACGAGCTTACCTTCCTTCACATCCATAAAACCGCTAAACTTATCGCCGCAAGCTTAAAAGCGGGTTGCGTGATAGCGGGCGTAGATGAGCGAAAATGCGAGAAAATTTATAAGATAGGGCTTGATTTGGGTCTTATATTTCAAATTCAAGATGATATCATAGACGCGACAACCAGCTCAGCTGAAGTCGGAAAGCCTACGCAAAATGATGGTGTAAAAAACTCCTTTACCAACCTTTTGGGAGTAGATGAGGCGATAAAAGTTAAAAACGAGATGATAAAAAAGATAGAAGAAGAGTTAAAAGAGGTAGATTTTGGTGTTTCAAACATCATCATAAATTTGATAGATAAGCACTTAAGATAGTTTAAAGAGGGGATAGATATGTTAAAAAAACAAGCGGATACTATAAGGTTTTTATGTGCGGATATGGTCCAACAAGCCAACAGCGGCCATCCGGGAGCTCCGATGGGACTAGCCGATATAATGGTCGTGCTGATGAAATTTTTAAAGCACAATCCAAAAAATCCAAGCTGGCTAAACCGCGACAGGCTGGTGTTTAGCGGCGGGCATGCAAGCAGCTTGGTCTATAGCTTTTTGCATCTAAGCGGATATGATTTAAGCCTTGAAGAGCTTAAAAATTTCCGCCAACTAGGTTCAAAAACGCCGGGCCATCCTGAAATTCACACAAGCGGAGTTGAGGTCGCCACGGGACCTCTTGGACAAGGCGTGGCAAATGCGGTAGGCTTTGCAATGGCTTCAAAATACGCGGCAAATTTGATAAATTTACCCGATAACGAGCTTATCAACCATAAAGTTTATTGCCTTTGCGGAGACGGCGACTTGCAAGAGGGCATAAGCTACGAGGCATGTTCGATCGCAGGAAATTTGAAGCTTAATAATTTAGTCTTGATATATGATTCAAACAACATCACTATCGAGGGCGACACTTCGATAGCTTGGAGCGAGGACGTGAAGGCGCGTTTTGAGGCGCAAGGTTGGGATGTGGCGCGTATAAACGGGCATGATTACGACGAGATAGAGTTTGCGCTTGAGCAGGCAAATGAAAAGGAGCGTCCGTATCTTATCATCGCAAATACCCGTATCGCAAAAGGTGCGGGCGAGCTGGAGGGAAGTCATCACAGCCACGGAGCGCCGCTTGGAGAAGAGATTATAAAACAAGCCAAGATAGCAGCAGGGTTTGATCCTGAAGCTAAATTTGCCATAGATGAAGATGTGTTAATAAGATTTCGCTCGGCGATTGAGCTTGGAGACTTGGCGCAGGCTCAGTGGGATAAGCAGTGTGAAAATTTAAGCGCAGAGAGCAAAAAGATCTTAAATTCGCTCTTAAATCCTGATTTTTCAAGGATAAATTTCCCTGATTTTACGGGCAAGAAAATGGCGACAAGAGATAGCAACGGCATAATTATGAACGAGATCGCCAAAGTATTGCCGGGATTTATCGGAGGAAGCGCCGATCTTGGGCCGTCAAACAAGACCGAGCTAAAAGGCATGGGGGATTTTCCAAACGGACGCAATATCCACTTTGGTATCCGCGAGCACGCGATGGCGGCGATAAATAACGCATTTGCCAGATACGGGCTGTTTTTGCCGTTTTCTGCGACGTTTTTTATCTTTAGCGACTATCTAAAGCCAAGCGCTAGGATTGCCGCTTTGATGGGCGTGAAACACTTCTTTATCCTGACGCACGATAGTATCGGCGTGGGCGAGGACGGCCCTACTCATCAGCCTATCGAGCAGCTTAGCCAGTTTAGAGCTATGCCGAATTTTTATACATTCCGCCCTGCCGATGGAAATGAAAACGTGCAGTGTTGGAAAGCTGCGCTAAATTTAAACGCTCCAAGCGCATTCGTCTGCTCTCGTCAAGGACTTGATCCGCTTGAAAATGGCGAATTCGGAGAGGTTAAAAACGGTGCGTATCTTCTAAAATCCGCTCCAAACGCGAAGATCACCTTTATAGCTAGCGGAAGCGAGGTTAGTCTGTGTGTAAAAGCAGCGCAAAAGCTAAGCGAAGCAGGTATCGGCGCGAACGTGGTTTCGGCTCCTTGCTTTGATCTGCTTTGCGAGCAACCGCGCGAATACGTTGAAAAAATTATCGATAAAAATACAAAAGTGATAGCCGTAGAGGCGGCAAGTGCGCTTGAATGGTATAAATTCGCCGATGAAATTTACTCGATGAAAAGCTTTGGCGATAGCGGTAAGGCCGAGGCGTTGTTTGAGCATTTTGGATTTAGCGCCGATAAGCTTGCAAATTTTGCTAAAGAACTGGCGTAGATGGAAATTTCACACATCATTTTGCTTGCGCTCATTCAGGGCGTGAGCGAATTTTTGCCTATTTCAAGCTCCGCTCATCTCGTGCTAACTCCTAAGCTGCTTGGCTGGAGCGATCAGGGACTTGCTTTTGACGTTGCGGTGCATGTGGGTACGCTTGCTGCGATTTTGTTTTACTTTAAAGATAGAATTTTATCTCTTTTAAGCGACTTTTTTGCCTCTATCAAGGAACGCGCTCAGGTAGGCGATAGCGCGCTGGTTTGGTCGGTCGGATTTGCGACTATCCCTGTTGGACTTGCGGGACTACTCTTTAACGATCTTATCGAAAACTACGCAAGAAGCGGGGTTGTGATAGCGTTTACGACCATCGTATTTGGTATCGTGCTTTACTTTGCCGATAAAAATCACGGCTTAAAAAGCGAATATGATATGACGATAAAGTTTGCTCTCATCATCGGTGTGGCTCAAATTTTAGCTTTGATCCCGGGAGTTTCTCGCTCGGGCATAACTATGAGTGCGGCGCTGTTTTTAGGGTTTAGTAGGACGGGAAGCGCAAATTTCTCCTTTCTTATGTCAATCCCCGTTATCTTGCTTGCGGGCGGACTTGAGACGGTTAAGCTTGTGAGGCTAAAAGAGGCCGTCGCTTGGGGTGATCTGGCTATAGCGATGATAGTAAGTGCCGTGAGCGCTTATGTCTGCGTGCGACTTTTTATGGTTATAATTTCTAAGATGAGCATGCTTCCTTTTGTAGTTTATAG
>JAUNLC010000009.1:0-27281 GCA_030532465.1 Campylobacter sp.
CACACAGAATGGTCCGATGGTTGGGGCGGGCAAGAGATACGCATCATAAACGAATCTCTAGCTCTTAAAGAAAAAGGGGCGGAAATCTTCATCGCCTGCAGAAGTCATGCCAAAATTTCACAAAAGGCGACTGAAGCCGGCTTAAATGTGGTTCATTTTGATTTTAACTCGTCTCATGATGTTAAAACTATTTTTAAGCTTATTAAATTTATCAAAAAAAACAAGATAGACATACTAAACTCCCATAGCGGCAAAGATACTTGGGTTGGCGGTCTTGCGGCAAAGCTGGCAGGTATCAAATTTATCCGCACAAGACATCTTTCAAATAAGATCAATCCCTCTCGTCTAAATTTTATAAATTCTCTTGCCGATTTCATTATCACAACGGGAGAGAGCGTAAAAGAGGCGATGATAGAGCAAAATCGCATAGATAAAAACAAAATTTTATCCATTCCCACAGGCATAGATGAGAAAAAATTTGACGCATCTCTTTACGATAAAGATGAGTGTTTAGCTAAATTTGGGCTTGAAAAAAGCAAAATTTATGTCGGAATGCTTTCGGTTTTAAGAGCATTTAAACGCCATGATGTATTTTTAGAGATAGCGTTAAATATTCATGCAGATTTTAAAAATGTCATATTCTTAATAGCAGGAGAAGGACCGCAACGTAAAAATTTAGAAGCCTTTATCGATAAAAACAATATGAGCGGATATGTAAAAATGCTAGGTCACTGCGATGAGCCTGCTAAATTTTTGCGTGTGCTTGATGTATTTATGTTGATCTCCGACTCCGGCGAAGGAGTTCCGCAGTCATTAATGCAAGCTCTTTTGATGAATAAAGCTTGCATTGCTACGGATATTGGAAGCATTAAAGATCTGTATGACGGATCAAATTTCAGTCTTGTTAAATTTGATAAAAACGAGATAGAAAATGCACTTAAAGAGCTTTTACTAAACGATACAAAACGAAAGGAATTTGAAAACCACTCAAGAGAATTTGTAAAATCAAATTTCACAAAAGATATAATGGCTGATAAAATTTACAATATATACAAAAATATATTAGAAAAGAAATAGAGTAATATCATGAAAAATATCGACGCTTATAAAATTTACAATACATCTTTAGCAATCATGCTGTTTACGCTTCCTGTAACTGAAGGCATAAAGCAAATTTCGCTTTTTTTAACGATTTTGGCTGGGTGTTATATTGTATTTAAAGATAAAAAAAGAGTTGAATTAGATTTGATTAACATCGGAATTATCGCTTTTATATCATTTACGATAATAAGCTGTATAGTCAATCAAAGTCCTGCTAAAAGTATTATGGATCCTTTAAGATGTGCATTATTTTTTATAGTCGCCAGAGCAGTCGGAGCAGAGAAGCTAAATCTTAAATTTTTATTTTACGCATTATCAGCGGGCTTTATTGTGGCTTTTGTCATGGGATGCGTAACAAAATTTAGCTCAACAGACCCGAGCGAATTATTCCAGCTAAAATCAATAGGCCATGTAAACCATAGTTCTATTTTTATGTTACTAGTTTTTAGTATCTCGGTAGCCTTGATAAATCAAAAAAATAATATTTTAAAATATTTGGCTATTTTTATCAGTATAGTATCTGTAGTAGGAGTAATAATCACAGGCTCTCGCGCAACGATGTATTTGCTTCCCGTTGTTTTTGCAATCACTCTAGCATATTTTGCACTATCAAAACAGACAAATATAAAAACTACATTTTTATTCCTCGGTATTTTTGTTTTAGTGGCGATATTTACTTCATATATAGTGCCAGATGAGAGAATACATCAAAAAATAGCAATGGGGATAACTTCGAACGAAACAAGAATGCCTATATTTTATAGCGCGATATACACATGGCAAGAGCATCCTTTTTTCGGAATAGGCTCGGAAAATTTTAAAATAATTGATATAACCCAATACTTTCCCGGGAATTATGAAGTCAATAGATCTCATGCTCACAATACTTTTTTAACGTTCTTGACGGAAAAAGGCATTTTTGCACTAATTGGATACCTCATCTTTCAGATATCTCTATTTTTTAAACTAATAAAACATATCCGAGTTTCGATACTAGCTTTTATGGCCATTAGTGTTCTTGCGATTAATAATATTATTTCGATTGCAAATACGACTTTTCATCATGAAAATGCGCTACTTATGCTATGCGTTTGGGCGCTTGCGATCGGTATTGTAGATAAAATAAATGAAAAAAATAGTATTTCTAAGAGCTAATCCAAAAGCCGTAGGCGGAGCTGAAATTTATCTATCTCGGCTTATAAACGAACTTGAAAAAAGCAATATAAAATGCCAGATAAAAAGCTTAAAAGCGCCGAAATTTTTAAGCTCGTGGATCAAAGCTCTTATCTATAACTTTCAAGTTTGTTTTAGCAAAAAAGACGAATTTTACTTCTCTCTTGAGCGAGTTAGCTGCGCAGATATTTACCGCGCAGGCGACGGGGTTCATAAAGTCTATATGCGAGAGAAAAAAAGCGGCTTTAATCCGCTAAATTTCACCTACTGCTATCTTGAGCGCCTCTGCTTTAAAAACTCAAAAAAGATCATAGCAAACTCAAATTTTATAAAAAAACAGATCGTTGAAACCTATGAAATTCCCGATGAAAAAATCGAAGTTATATATAACGGAGTTGCGATACAAGAAGATTTTGACAAAGAGCAAGCTAAAAAAGAGCTTTGCGACGAGTTTGGTTTAAACGCAAATTTACCCATAATTTTATTTGTAGGAAGCGGCTTTGAAAGAAAAGGCGTGCATGAGCTTTTAGTCTTGCTTTCAAAATTAAAATCCAAATTTCAAGCCATAATCATCGGAAAAGATAAGAAGATAAACTACTATAAAGAGCTTTTAAAATCCCTAAATTTAACAGATCTCGTGCAGTTTTTGGGGCCAAAAAAAGAGACGTTTAAATTTTATAAAGCAAGCGATATATTTATATTTCCGACCAGATACGAGCCCTTTTCAAACGTAGTTTTAGAGGCTATGAGTTTCAAAAATGCCGTCATAACCACGGCCCAAAACGGAGCGGGAGAGATATTGTCAAGCGAATTTGTGATGCGCTCACCAAAGGATGAAGAGATACTTCCTCTTATTGAAAAACTAATTGAAGATAAAGAATTTTTGCTTAAAACGCAGGAGGCAAATTTCAAGCTTGCTAAAAATTTCAGCATAGAAAAAAATGCCCAAAAGACGCTGGAGCTTATCGATGCGTATATTCATTGAGCTTCCTACTTGGCTTGGAGATGCGGTCATGGCGACTCCTGCGATTGAAAGCATCGCTGCAAACTACAAAGAGGCTAAAATCACCTTTTTTGGCTCATTCGTGGCATGCGAACTTTTCAAAGTCCATCCAAACTGCGAAACTACGGTGGTAGATGATAGTAAAAAGCGCGGAAATAGATTTTTAAATCTAGCTAAAATCGCCTTAAATTTAGGCGATTTTGACATTGCCGTAAGTTTTAGAAGTAGCTTTGCAAGTAGTTTTTTACTATTTTGGTTAAAAGCCAAGCGCAAATTTAAGTTTAAAAAGCAAAATTTAAACCTTCATCAAGTTTTAAAATACCTAAATTTCGCTAAAAATAGCCTAGCGCTAAAAGAAATTACCGACGAGTTAAAGCTTCATTTTACTCCGTTTAAATTTGACAAAAAAATTCTAGCTCTAAATCCCGGAGCAAGCTACGGAAGCGCCAAAAGATGGTATCCTGAATATTTTGCCGAGGTTGCGCTGCGCTTTAAAGACGAGTTTGAAATTGTTATTTTCGGAAGCAACGCAGAGCTTAAAATTTGCGAGCAGATAGAGAAAATTTTAGCTTCAAACGGCGTTAAATGTAAAAATTTAGCAGGCAAAACCGACATAAAAGAGCTTTGCGAAAAGATAGGAGGTATCAAAAAAAGCGCAGGGATATTTATCACAAACGATAGCGGTCCCATGCATATAGCGGCTGCTTTTAAAGTGCCTACCGTAGTGCTTTTTGGCCCTACAAAATTTGACGAGACTCGCCCTTGGAAAAACGAAAACGCTAAAATTTTACATCTAAATTTATCCTGTATGCCCTGCATGAAGCGAACTTGCCCGATAAAAACGCACGAATGCATGAAAAATTTAACGCCTGATTTTGTTATGGAAGAAATTAATAAATTTAGCCAAACGCATTTAAGTAAAAAGAGTAGCCAAAAGCTACTCTAATAAATCTAATTAAAACGCATCATCTATCGCTTGGCAGATGATATGTCCTATAAGTATATGCATCTCTTGAATTCTTGGCGTATCCTTTGAAGGGATGACTAAATTTAGCTCGCAAGCGCCGTTCATCATGCCTCCATCCTTACCGCTAAGCCCCAAAGTTCGTATCCCTAGCCTTTTTGCCGCTTCAAGAGCCCTCATAACATTTGGGCTGTTTCCGCTGGTCGAGATAGCTATCAACAGATCTCCGCTTCGTCCGATAGCCTCAAGCTGACGCGAAAATACAAACTCGTATCCATAGTCGTTTCCTATCGCAGTAAGAGCCGATGTATCCGTAGTTAACGCTATACCTGCTAACGCGCCGCGCTCTTTTTTATATCTTCCGCTTAGTTCGGCTGCTATATGCTGAGCATCCGCAGCGCTTCCGCCGTTTCCGCAAAGCATGATTTTACCGCCGTTTTTAAGCGCGCTAACAGCCATTTCACAAGCCTTTTTTATATCATCGTAAAGAGCCAAAGTATCCTCTATAGTCTTTTGATGCGACTTTAGCTCGCTATTTATCATATTATCAATTTGCATTTCTTATCCTGTTTATCAAATTTGTGGTGCTTTTGCCCTCCAAAAACTCAACCAATCTCACATCCGTTACAACTTCGCTTCCAACTACCTCTTTGCCCTCATAGTCTGCACCCTTAACCAAGATATCGGGCTTTAAGGCTTTTATCAAATTTATAGGCGTCGGCTCGTCAAATATGACGACATAATCAACCGCTGCAAGCGCTGCAAGCAAACAAGCTCTATCCTCTTGGCTATTTATCGGGCGGCTATCTCCCTTTAGCTCTTTTACGGAGCGATCGGAATTTAGTCCGACAACCAAAATATCCCCGAATTCTTTGGCTTTAGCAAGATATCTTACGTGCCCCGCATGAAGGATATCAAAGCAACCGTTTGTAAAAACAAGCCTCTTTTTATCCCTATTTTTAACACCTACGCATAACTCATCTATATCTTTTATCTTGCTTTTAAAATCGGCAAAAGAGCTACTTAAAAGAGCGTTTATCTCATCAAAGCTTGCCGTTGCCGAGCCTACTTTGGCTACCACCACCGCAGCTGCCAAATTTGCCGTCTCTATCGCCTTTTGGATACTCTCGTTAAGCCCAAGCATATATCCAAGTGTGGCTAAAACCGTATCTCCTGCACCCGTAACGTCAAAAACCTCTTTTGCGATAGCCGGAAATTTAACCGCCTTATGATCTTTTAAAAGCGCAATGCCCTCTTCGGAGATAGTTATGAGCGAATGGGTCAAATTTAGAGTGTCTTTTAGCTTTTTTAGCGCTCTTTCAAGACTTTCATCGCTATCTATGCTAAATCCTACCGCCTCGCTCGCCTCCTTTTTGTTTGGAGTTATCAAAGTCGCACCCATGTATTTTGAGTAATCCTTTCCTTTTGGATCAACCAAAATCGGCTTATGTCTAAAATTTGAGCACTTTATTAAAGCCTCGCAAACCTTTGCGGTAAGCACTCCCTTAGCATAATCAGATAACAAAACGACGTCATATCCGTCAAGCACGGCTTGAAATTTCTCTATGAGCTCTTCTTCGCAGGTGATATCTTCAGCGCTTTCTTTATCTATCCTTACAACTTGCTGATGAGTTGCCATCACTCGGCTTTTTACCGAAGTTATTCGTCCTGCTTGAGGCTTGATAAATTCGGGCTTGGCGCCGAAATTTTTTAGGATATTTACTATATCTTCTCCCGTTTCATCGTCGCCAACTACGCTTACAACGCCTACTTTAGCGCCAAGAGACAGTAAATTTAACACTACGTTTCCTGCTCCCCCAAGACGTTTGGTCTCATCTTTTATCTTAACTACTTGGACGGGAGCTTCGGGAGAAATTCTATCGCAACTTCCCCATATATAGTGATCTAGCATTAGATCGCCGACTACTAAAACACGTACTTCACGCATTTATCTCATCCTCATAAATTCTTTTTATCTCATCAAGATAATCCTTAATCCCATCTTCCAAACTCCACTTAGGCTCATATCCAAGAGCCGCTTTTGTAGGCTCTATGTCGGCCTCGGTGTGAAACTGATAGGAACTTGCATAAGGATTTTTGATATATTCATTGCCTAAATTTACGCCTATCTGCTTTTGAAGGATGTCGGCGATATCTTGAAAGCTTCTTGCTTTGCCCGTAGCTACGTTATAAACTCCGCTTGGAGCTTTAACCGCCAACAAATTTGCATTAACAACGTCTTTTATATAGACAAAATCGCGTTTTATCTTATCGCTTCCTTCAAAAAGTTTTGGCGCATTTGCGCTTAAAATTTGAAGTCCGAATTGAAGCACCATAGAGGCGGTTTTATTTTTAAAAAACTCCCCTTTGCCATATACGTTAAAATACCTAAGCCCCACGACTTGAACGCCTTTTTTGGCATATTTACGCCCCAAATCATCCATCTTAAGCTTGGAAAACCCGTAGACGTTATTAGGCGATTCGCATTCGCCGACTTTTTGAGGACTTTTTGCGTTTCCGTAAGTTGCTCCCGAGCTTGCATATATCATCTTAGCGCCCGTTTTGACGCAAATTTCAAGAAGATCTTTAAAGCTATTTAAATTTGTGCGCATGAGCTCATCTTGCTCTTTAACGGTAGTATCTGAAATTGCCGCTTCGTGATAGATGATATCGGGCTTAAATTCCTCTATCCTAGCAAGCGTCTTAACGCAATTTATATCGCCTTCATAAATTTCGCCCTTAAACCCGAGCAAATTTTTAAAATGCCCGAAGCTTTTTAAATTTCCGTTACTAAATTTTTCATCACTTCTAAATTTATCAACCACAAGCACTTCACAACTTGGACAGTTCTCGTCAAAATAGTGCGCCAACGCCGAACCGATAAAGCCTGCACCGCCTGTTATAACTACTTTTTTATTCTCTATATTCATATTAAATTTTCCTTTTTTAAACTCTTTAGCACATCAGCCACACTGCTAAATTTATCTGCGTCAAGCTTGAAATTTAACCCGACTCCGGCACTTTTACCCGCCATGATATCGCTATCCTTATCACCTATCATAATTGAGTTTGCCAGATCTATACCAAGCTCATGCGCCGCATCGATTATCATCTTTGGCTTTGGTTTTCTACATTCGCAATCCTCTTCGGGAGCATGCGGACAAAAGCAAATTTTAGCTATCTTAACGCCGTTTTTTTCAAACTCGTCAAGCATAAATTCACTAAGCTCATGAAACTGCTTAAGAGTGTAATAACCTCTGCCGATACCTGACTGATTTGTAACGATAATTAAGATAAATCCCTTATCCATAAAGTCTTTCAAAGCGGCAAAAATTCCTTCTTTAAAGATGAAATTTTTTACCTCGCAAACATACCCTAAATCCTCGTTTATAACGCCGTCTCTATCTAAAAATAGAGCCTTTTTTAAATTTGGCTTATTCATAGGTAAAATTATACTTAAAATTGCTAAATTTTAAGAACCCAAGGAAATATTTACAAATTATATACAAACATTAATCTTTTTATATTATAATACGCGGTCAATTTTACTAAAGGGGATAAAATGAAAAAAATACTTATCGCTTCAGGCGTTGCATCACTTCTTGCTTCAAGTCTTTTTGCTGCGGACGGCGCAACAATCTACAAAAAATGCGTAGCCTGTCACGGCCCTAAAGCCGAAAAGGTCTTTTTAAACAAAGTTCCTGCCCTTAACACTCTTTCGGCGGAGGAGATGGTAGAAGCTCTTAAGGGATATAAGGCCGGCACTTTAAACAAATTCAATTCAGCCGCCATGATGAAACCGATAGTCGGTCCTATGAGCGAAGCTGATATGCAAGCCGTTTCAGAATATATCAAAACTCTAAAATAAATCTTTTGGCGGAATTTTTCCGCCTCTTTTCTACAGTCCTATTCTCTTAAAACAAAACCGATTTAAAGATAAAAAAATCGTAACATTTAAATATCAAAATTATACTATTCTTAAGAAAAATAGGACTATAATTGTGTGAATTTTATCAAAAAAGGATATAAAATGAAAAAATTACTTTTTTTAGCGGCTGCCTGTTTACTAGGCTCATCACTATATGCGGCTGACGGCGCTGCAATTTACAAAAAATGCGCAGCCTGTCACGGTCAAAAAGCGGAGAAAAAATACGCAAACAAAGTTCCACCGCTTGTTTCAGTATCAAAAGAGGATCGCTTAAAAGCGCTTGAGGGCTATAAAGCGGGAAGCAACAACACATACGGAATGGGCGGCGTTATGAAAAGTCAAGTTATGTCTCTTAGCGCCGATGACCTAAAAGCAGTTAATGATTTTATCGAGACTTTGAAATAATCTCTTTAAAGATATTGCCACAAACATCTTGAGCTAAATTTCTCGTTCGTAGCTTAATTTAGTATCAATCAGGCGGTCTATAACCTTTTTTGGCCGCCTCTTTTTGTTTTTGCTCCATCTTATAAGCGTCGTTTAGCGACTCTTCGTCATCGTATTTCGTTCCGTCTAAAAATTTGCGGTAATCCTCAAACTGCTTTGTTTTAATCCCCCACAATAAAGCCAAAAGCCCAAGTCCGCCAAGCAGGGTTGAAATGCCTATCATCAGCGCTATTATCCCGCCGCTCATAACCTCTCCTTAAAAGCGCTCTTTATTCGCATTGAATTTAACACTACCACGATAGAGCTAAGCGACATGGAGACGGCGGCAACTACAGGCACCACGTAT
The DNA here is from genome assembly GCA_030532465.1 of Campylobacter sp. GTDB lineage: Bacteria > Campylobacterota > Campylobacteria > Campylobacterales > Campylobacteraceae > Campylobacter_A. Next base: position 8,960 of record JAUNLC010000009.1, read on the forward strand.
CCTGCCATAGCAAGAGGGATGGTTAAGGCGTTATAGACAAGCGAAAAGATTAAATTTTGATTTATAGCTTTAAAGGTTCGCTTAGATATCAAAACCGCATCTTTTAGCAAGTTTAGATTATCGCCCATAAGCACTACATCGCTCTTATCTAAGCTTACATCGGCTCCGCTTCCAAGGCAGACGGCGACATTTGCATAGCTAAGAGCAAGGGCGTCGTTTATGCCGTCTCCTACCATCACGACTTTTTTGCCGTTTTTAGTTAAATTCTCTATAAAATTTGCCTTATCGATCGGCAAGCAGTTAGCTTTAAACTCCTTTATATCAAGCTCGTTTGCTACTTTTTTTGCTACGAATTCATTATCTCCCGTTAGCATTATGATCTTAAATTTAGCCTGCTTAAGCGCCTTTATACACCGAGTCGCACCATCTCTTATCTTGTCGCTTAATTCAAATTTTGCGGCTAGCTTGCCGTTAACGGCAAAATAATAATTCGTGCTTTTACTTGCCCTATCTATCTTAACGCCCTCATCTTGCATAAATCGCTCGCTTCCACCGCAAATTTTAACTCCGCTAAATTGAGCGCAAACTCCCTTAGCTTCAACTATTTTTAAATCTTGAAAATCTAAAATTTTAAGCCTCTCAAATCTAGCTTCTAAATATTCACAAACTCCCTTACTAACGGGATGAGTCGAGCTTTTTGCAAGCGAGTATATCAAATTTATATCACACTCTATAAAGCTTTCAAATTTATCCACGCAAAGCTTACCCGTAGTAAGCGTACCCGTCTTATCAAATACGATCACGTCACATTTTGCGAGATTTTCAAGCACTTTCGCCTCTTTAAATATCACCCCTGTTTTAAACCCTACTCCAAGCCCAACAAGCGTGCTAACGGGCGTTGCAAGACCAAGCGCGCAAGGGCAAGCTATGACGATAACCGAAATTCCCACGATCAAAGCCGCTTCGAAAGAGCCTGCATACCAAAGCCAAAAGCAAAATGTAACCGCACTTAAAAGCATGATGACGCTTGAAAATTTGCTTGAAATTTCATCCGCAAGCTTTTGTATGTGCGGCTTTTTTAAAGTTGCATTTTCAAGCAAATTTATGATCTTACTGAGCGTAGAGTCGCTAAATTTAGCGCTTGACGCATACTCCACAAACCCGTCAAGGCATATCGAGCCGCTACTTAATTCATCGCCGCGCTCTTTAAATACTGCCGCGCTCTCGCCCGTAAGGCTTGAATAATCAAAACTTCCGCTTCCGCTTGATATCACGCCGTCGATAAGCGCTCTCTCGCCTGCTCTTATCACGATCACGTCGCCGATTTTAACCTCATTTACATCTTTAAGCTCCGTTTTATCGCCTATTTTTACGCTCACCTTGCTTGCAACCATGGAATTTAGGCTATCAAGAGTATCGCAGGCTCGTTTCTTGCTTAAAATTTCCAAGTATTTGCCGATAAAAACAAAGGTGATTATCATCGCAACCGAGTCAAAATACACCTCGCCGCTTCTTGAAAACATCGAATATATCGAGAAAATATAAGCCGCAAGCGCGCCAGAGACGATAAGCAAGTCCATATTTTGAGTTCTATTTTTGATAGCCGCAAGCGCGCCTTTAAAAAAATCGCTTCCCGTATAAAAAAGCACAGGCGTTGAGAGAACGAATTCGGCAAAGCTTAAAATAGCCTTCACGTCATCTCTAATTCCCGTAAAATAGCCTCCATACTTAGCCACGCTTAGCCACATTATATTCATCGTGGCAAAAATTCCAACCAAAAGCTTGGCATAAAATTCGCGCCTTTTGCTGCTTATACGCTCCTCTTGTCGGCTTGGATCGTAAGCGTAGGCGTCATATCCGATAGATCTTATAAGGCTTAAAATTTGGGCTAAATTTATCTCGCTTTCATCCCAAACTATAGTGGCTTTGTTATTTACGGCATTTATATTTACCTCTAAAATTCCTTTAGTGTTAAATAAAACTTTTTCATTAAGCCATATGCAAGCGGAGCAGTGAATTCCTTCGATAACGAGTGAAATTTTGCTAAATCCGTTTTCATTTTTTATATAATTTTGATAGGCTAGTTCTAAATTTCTATCATCCTTATCAAACTCTTTTGCAGGATTTAAGACGTTTTTACCAAGGCGAGAGTAAAACTCGTCAAGCCCTTTGGCGGTAAGAATTTCAAAGACGCTTTTACAACCGTTACAGCAAAATTTATTGCCGCTAGACTCTATCATAACGCTATCTTCAAAGCTTTGACGGCAATGCGCGCACTTGGTTTTACTCATGAGTTACATTTTTCTTTCAAATTTAAGTTTTTAAATTATACAGCTAATGTTTTGATTTTAAGGTTAAATCAAATTTTCATACAAAGCCAAATTTTACATAGAATTTATAAAAAAGGTTGTAAATTTTGATAATTTTCACTAAAGGAGCGAATTTGAAAAGGATAGAGACTCAAAATTCAAAAAACAGAAAAGCTCACTACACCCCGGCTATCGAGCATGGCGGCATACTTTACGTCTCAGGGCAGCTTAGTATCGACACGGCGACCATGCAGCTGCCAAAAGGCGGAGCTAGAGAGCACGCAAGGCAGGCTTTAGCAAATTTGCAAGCCGTTTTAACCCATGCGGGAGCGAAAAAAGAAAACGTCATAATGTGCCGTGTTTATACTCCCGATGTGGCGTTTTGGGATGAGATAGACGATGAGTATGCGAAATTTTTTGGCGAGCATAAACCTGCACGCGTAGTCGTGCCTACTTCAGGGCTTCACTTTGGCTGCTTGGTTGAGATAGAAGCGCAAGTAGCGATGGAGTAAGGGTATAAAATGGCAAATTTTAGATGCAGTAGTTGCGGCAGCAAGGTCGGACTTAAAAATTTAGGCTTTGAATGCGAATGCGGCGGACTTTACGACCTTGAGTTTACTCCGCCTAAATTCTCGCTTGATCTTGTGGATAAGAGCGAGTTTAGCCTATTTCGCTACCGAGAATTTATGCCTTTAAAAGATGAAATTTGGAGACAGATAACGCTTGGCGAGGGCATGACTGCGTGCGTTAAATTTGATGAAAAGCTATATTTTAAGATGGATTATGCGATGCCGACGCTCTCTTTTAAGGATAGAGGCGCAGCGATTTTAATCTGGCTTTGCAAAAGCATAGGAGTTAAAAAAGTCCTTCAAGATAGCAGCGGAAATGCGGGAAATTCGGTTGCGGCGTATTGCGCCAGAGCGGGCATTGAGTGTGAAATTTGGGTTCCAAAGGGCACGTCTGAAAAAAAGATTAGGATGATACGATCTCTTGGCGCTACCGCAAAGGTATTTGACGGCACTCGCGACGAAACGGCCGATGCGTGTCGCAAAAAGGCTAGAGATGAGGGAATTTACTACGCAAACCACGTATATAACCCGATCTTTTATCAAGGCACCAAAACTTATGCGTATGAGATCTACGAACAACTTGGGCGTGTGCCTGATAACTTCTTTTTACCCGTCGGCAACGGCACTTTGCTGATCGGCTGCGAGCTTGCGCTTAGCGAGCTTTACAATTCGGGACTTATTAAAAAACTGCCTAAAATTTTTATCGTTCAAAGCGAAAACTGCGCTCCGTTTTTAAGCGCCAAAGATAAACCGCTTGATATCGTGCCAAAGCCCACCGAAGCCGAAGGCATAGCCATAGGCAAGCCGATGAGAGGGGCTCAAATTTTAGCTAGCTCTTACGCAGGCGAGCGAGAAGTGATAACCATACCGGAAAACGCGATAATACCCACAAGACAAAAGCTAGCACAACTTGGCTTTTATGTAGAGCACACTACCGCTGCGATATATGCGGCATACAAGGAGTATATAAAAACTCACGAGTTAGTAGGAGACTCCATCATCTCGTTATGCGGAGCAGGCATAAAAAGCGAGCATTAAAGGCTTAATAAATTTGATAGCTGGCCGTAAAGCTGTCAAATTTAAACCTATTTGACAAAGCAGCCGCACTTTGGTTACAATTTCGCAAGTTCTAAGGTTAGAAACACAATCTCAAGGCACAAAATGTATCTCATCGGCATAGATATCGGCTCAACCTCTACTAAAGTTGCGGTTTTTGATAGCCAAAACAACAAATTTCACGATCTGTTTTTGCGTCCCACCGGCTTTAACGGAGTTAAGATCGCAACGGAAATTTATGAAATTTTAAAAGAAAAAAACTACTTTCCAAGCTTTATCACCGCAACCGGATATGGAAGAGTGAGCGTTAAATACGCAAATTTTACGACCAGCGAAATTTTATGCCACGCTTTGGGGGCGAATTTTTTATTTCCCAAAGATTGCACGGTGATCGATGTAGGCGGACAAGACACAAAGGCCATCAAGATCGTTTCAAACAAACCCGAAGACTTTATAATGAATGATAAATGCTCGGCGGGAACGGGTAAATTTATCGAAGTTATGGCGACTCGCCTTGGACTTGATATATCTGAAATTTACCAAGTAGCCAAGAAAAATTTAAAGATCAAACTAAGCTCAACTTGCACCGTTTTTGCAGAATCAGAGATCGTCTCGCTTATGGCAAGCGGTGTTAGCAAAGAGGAGATAGCTTACTGCATCATCGATTCATCGGTGCAAAAAGTAGCCTCTTTAACCAAAAGACTGGAGAGTGAAATTTACTTTTTAAGCGGAGGGCTTAGCAGAGTAAAACTCTTTAAAGATCTGCTCTCAAGCCGTTTACAAAGAGAGGTTTTTACCGATGAAAACGCCATCTTTTGCGGTGCAATGGGAGCAAGCTTAATCGGACTTAAAAAGGCAAAATCATGAGAATGGACTTTGAAAAGCTTAAAAAGCGAAATTCCTTTGAACTGCAAAGCTTAAAAGCGCAAGGGAAGCCTATAGTAGGCACATTTTGCACATACTCTCCAAAAGAGCTCATATATGCGGCAGGAGGAGTTGCTGTTAGCCTTTGCGCAAACGACGAAACTCCTATAAACGCCGCTCATAAAGAGCTTCCAAGAAACCTCTGCCCTCTTATCAAGGCAAGCTACGGATACGCGCTAAGTAAAAAATGCCCGTATATGAACGCAAGCGATCTGATAGTGGGCGAAACGACATGCGACGGCAAAAAGAAGATGTATGAGCTGCTGGCAAATCACAAAGACGTATATGTGTTAGAGCTTCCAAATATGACAAATAGGCGATCTTTAGAGCTTTGGCATGATGAGTTGGTAAGTTTTAAGAAATTTTTAGAAGACAAATTTAAGACCGAGATAACCGAAGATAAACTGCTTGAAGCGGTGCAAATTCACAACGAGGAGCGAGAGCTTATGTGCGAGCTTATGGAGCTAAACAAGCAAATTCCAAGCCCCGTTAGCGGAAGCGAGCTTCATGAGATACTTTTTGCAAGCGAATTTATATACGATAAAAAAGATAAGATAAAAACTATAAAAGCTTATATAAAGGCGAAAAAAGAAACTTATCAAGCTAAAATTTCAGATAAAAAACGTATAATGATAACCGGCTGTCCAAGCGGCGGGGTTTATGAAAAGATCATAAAGCAGATCGAAAATTTAGGCGCTGATGTAGTGGTGTTTGAAAACTGCGTCGGAACCAAAAATCATCAAAATTTAGTCAAAACCGATGGAAATTTGATGCAAAATATCGCCAAAAGATATCTTAAAATCCCCTGTTCGGTCATGTATCAAAACGAAAGCAGAGTGGATACGGTTAAAAAATTTATCAAAGAGTATAGCGTAGACGGCGTTATAGACATCATTTTAAGCGGCTGTCATACATACGCGATAGAAACTACCAAGATAAGGGAGACGAGCAAAGAGGCAGGAGCGAACTACATGAGTTTAGAAACGGATTATTCAAGTCAAGATAGCGGACAGATCCGCACGAGATTAGAAGCTTTTATAGAGCTTTTATGAAAAATTTAAAGGAGAAGAGATGAAGTTAAAAGGCATTTTACTTAGTTGCTTGTTGCTTGCAAGCGCGGCTTTAGCAGGCGATAAGCTTAAGATATATTTTGAGGCGGGTAGCGTAGGAGATAACTTCTCTACGGTTATCTCAAACGGAGCTAAGATGGCTGCAAAAGACCTAAATGTCGATCTTAAGGTGGTGTATTCGGAGTGGGATCCAAACAAGATGGTGGAAAATTTCAAAAACGCCCTTGCCGCTTCGCCTGACGGTATCGTAGTGATGGGACATCCCGGAGACGAGCTTTATCAGCCGCTTATAAAAAAGGCGATTGATAGCGGCGTAGCCGTAACCAGCATAGATACCGAGCTTCCAAAAAGCTTAGAGGCTTTTAAATCAAGCGGTTTTGGCTACACCGGAAGCAACAACTACGAAAGCGGAAAGGCTATGGCTTATGAAGCGGTGCGCAAATTTGACATGAAAAGCGGCGAAAAGGTTATGGTGTGGGGGCTTTTAAGCATGCCCGTAAGAGGTCTTAGAGCCAAAGCCATGCTTGAAGTCTTTAAAGAAAAAGGTCTAAAAGTCGAATACATCGAAATTTCACCCGAGATAAATAAAGATCCAAGCCTTGGACTTAACGTATTTAGCGCATATATGGCAAAACATCCTGATACCAAACTTGTAGTCCTTGACCACGGAGCGCTAACGGCGCAATCGCCGCAATTTATGAAAAGCCTAAATTTGGATAAAGAAAAGCTAAATATCGCGGGCTTTTCGCTCTCTCCAGCCACGATTGCGGGCATTAAAGACGGCTCAATCGACCTCGTCGCCGACGCGCAGCCGTTTTTTCAAGGATATTTTAGTATCGTGCAGATCGTAATGAGTAAAAAATACGGATTTTCCGGCTTTCAAATAGATACGGGCGGAGGATTTGTAACGGCAAACAACATCGCTCTTATCGAGCCTTTGGTAAAAAATGGCGTCAGATAACGCGATTGAAGTAAAAAACGCCTTTAAGAGTTTTGGCAAGACAAATATTCTTAAAGGCATAAATTTTAGCCTCAAAAAGGGCGAAGTAATCGCTCTTTTAGGCGATAACGGAGCGGGCAAATCAACGCTTATAAAGTGTCTTTGCGGATATGAGAAATTCGATAAATTCGAGTGCTTTAATATCCTTGATACGCCTATAAAGCAGAGTGAATTTAGCTTATTAAAGGCTAGAAATTTAGGCGTTGAAGTGGTGTTTCAAGATAGCTCGCTTGGTCTTTCTCAAGAAATTTATCGAAATATCTTTGCAACTCGCCATATCACTAAATTCGGGTTCATCGACAAGAAAAAAGAGATAGAAATTTCAAATCAAATTTTAAAGGAATTTATGGGTTTTAGCGGAGCGGGTATTGACGCAACCAGCCTTGCAAGCAACTTAAGCGGAGGCGAAAAGCAAGGACTTGCCATAGCTAGAGCGATTTACTTTAAATCGCAAATTTTGATTTTAGACGAGCCTACAACCGCGCTTGGCGTAAACGAAACGCAGCGGTTTATGGGCTTTTTAGACAGGCTTAAAGAGCAAAATTTAAGCATCATAATCATCACTCACAATCTCAACCACGCCTTTCACATCGCCGATAAATTCGTGCTTTTACAAGGCGGAATGATACAAAAAGAGCTTGATAAAAGCGAGGTTTGCGATCTAAATTCGCTTTATAAGGTCTTTTATGAGTAGAAATTTAGTTATCACCGCGATACTCTTTGTGATCTTAGGAGTATTCGCCGCATTTTCGCCGGATGTATTTTTGGCTAAAAACATCTATTTTAGCTACTTAACCTCGGTTCCTATCATACTCATACTCTGCCTTGGACTGCTTCCTATAATCATCGCGGGCGAATTTGATATGAGCTTTCCTGCGACTATGGCGATGAGCGGATTTGTCTTTTCTTACGTTTTTAAAGCAAGCGGAAATTTAGCTCTTGCAGTGTTTGCAAGCCTTGTATTTGGCGCATTTAGCGGAGCTTTTAACGCTTTTTTGGTAGTAGGCGTAAAGATCCCATCCATCATCGCAACTATCGGCACGCAGTTTTTTTGGCGCGGACTTGCCGTGGTGCTAAGTGGGGGACTATCGCTATCTTTAGCCGATACAGAGGGGTTTTTCAAAGAGATTTTTGTCGGCAGGATATCAGGCATACCGACTCAATCGATAATCGCAACCGTTTTAGCCATACTAACTTACGTCGCGATATTTAGGCATAAATTTGGCGACAATATCTTATTTTCGGGCGATAACGCAAAGGCTGCTAAAATGCTTGGCATAGATATCGCTAAAACCAAATACCTGCTTTTTATCAACATGGGCGTGATGAGCGCGCTTGCAAGCATTATCTTAAGCCTTGAGTTTATAAACTGGTGGCCGACTCAAGGAGACGGGTATATGCTGCTTGTCTTTGCGGCTATATTTATCGGCGGCACCGGCGTGAGCGGAGGAAGCGGTAGCGTATACGGAACCGTTATAGGCAGCATAATCATAGGCATAATGGAAAGCGGTATCGTAGCCATGGGATTTGACGCATTTTATACTCGGGTGATTTACGGAGCTATCATCATTGTTTCTGTAGTAATCTATACGAAATTTGATAAAAATTTTAAAGCGGGCTGAATTTATCCCGTCTGATGTCGATATCTTAAGAAAATTCTCTATCGATAACGATAAAAATTTTATAGTCGGGGAAATTTTGAGCGACTCTATTTTCGATATTTTTTCTAAGCTCGCTTAAATTTCTCTCTTTAAAATCCACAACTACGTCAAATCTTACGCTTTTTGCCTTAACGTCTATGAAAAAGGCATGGATATTTAATATGCTTTTAAACTCGCTAAGCGCGTTTAAAAGGCACTCTTTAGCCTGATTTTGCCCTAAATTTACGCTATAAATTCCAAACACCAGATAAATTCTGTATTCGCGGTAAATTTCGATTTGAAGCTCGTTTAAAGTGCGTGAAATTTCAGATATCGGTAGGTGCTCGTCTACTTCAACGTTTATCGAGCCCACATATCGCTCAACTCCGTAATTATGCAAGATGAGATCATATGAGCCTTGCACTATCCTGCACTCGTTTACTACGCTGTAAATTTCGTCGCTTATCTCCTTTTCTACGCGCTGACCTACGATCTTATCAAATGTTTCTTTTATCAAAATTATGCCGTTATAGATGATAAAAAGCGACGCAAGCGCGCCTGCATAGCCGTCTATTTGGATATTTGCAAAATAAGAAAGCGCAGCCGATATCAGTATAACGCACGCTATTATCGCATCTCCAAGCGCTTCTTGTCCGACCGCTTTTAACGATATGGATTTGGTTAAATTTCCAATCCTCCTATAATAAATCCCGATGCCGAATTTAACGAAAATCGCGACAAAAAGTATGATTAAAAGAGGCGGGGTAAATGTCGTAGCGACGGGAGTTATGATATTTTCAATCGAAGTTTGCAAAAACTCAAAGCCGAGCATAAGCACTATGATAGAGACGATCAATCCGCCTATATACTCGACTCTGCCGTAGCCGTAGGGGTGATTTTCATCAGGCAGTTTAGCCGCTAGTTTCGAGCCAAAAATCGTTATAAGGCTTGAAAATGCATCGCTTAAGTTGTTTATCGCATCAGATATGATCGCAACCGAATTTGAAATAAGCGCGATAAAAATTTTAACGCTTGCTAAAATCACGTTTATAACGATACCTATAACGGCGGTTTGAATTATCTTTTTTTCCCTTTTGCCGTCTTTAAAATCCATCATTTTAAAATACCTTAAGTCGCTTTTTAGACGCGATTATAACATATTTGCCAAAAACTCTAAACTTGACAATAGGATAAAATTTATATAAAATGATGACTTCAAAACTTCTTTTGAAACTTTATTTTCTACATACTTTATCCAGTAAATTTAAAGAGGTCCAATGGAAAACACCAATCAATCCGCGCAAGCAAATTCCGAAGCGCAAAAAACGACAAAAAAGCACCAAAACACACGCACTCACATCCCCGTAGACGGACACAAGATCGAAGAACTCCGCATGTTAAGCCTAGAAGAGTTAGTTCAAATAGCAAACGGCGTAGGTGTCGAAAATCCGCGCGAATTTCGCAGACAAGATTTGATATTTGAAATTCTAAAAACCCAAACCAAACAGGGCGGATTTATATTATTTACGGGGATTTTAGAGATCACAAACGAAGGTTACGGATTTTTACGCTCGGTTGATGCAAATTTAAGCGACAGCTCTAACGACGCTTACGTTTCAAACTCACAAATTCGCAAATTTGCCCTTCGTGTTGGCGACATAGTAACGGGTCAAGTTAGAGAGCCAAAAGATCAGGAAAAATACTACGCTCTGCTTAAAATCGAAGCGGTTAATTATATGCCGCTTGCCGAAGCCAAAGAAAGACCGCTATTTGATAACCTAACCCCGCTCTTTCCGACGCAAAAACTTCATCTTGAATACGATCCTATGAGGCTAACGGGTCGCGTGCTTGATCTATTTACGCCTATCGGCAAAGGACAGCGCGGACTTATAGTTGCGCCTCCAAGAAGCGGTAAAACCGAGCTTATGAAGGAGCTTGCTCACGGCATCGCAAGAAATCATCCCGAAGCCCATCTTATGGTACTTTTAGTTGATGAGCGTCCCGAAGAGGTTACCGATATGCAACGCTGCGTAAAAGGCGAAGTTTTTAGCTCGACATTTGATCTTCCCGCACTTAATCACGTCCGCGTCGCCGAACTCGTCATCGAAAAGGCAAAACGTCTGGTTGAAATGGGTAAAGACGTCATAATCTTGCTTGATAGCATAACCCGTCTTGCGCGCGCTTACAACACCGTTACTCCTCCAAGCGGCAAGGTGCTAACGGGCGGCGTTGATGCAAACGCACTTCATAAGCCAAAACGCTTTTTTGGAGCCGCTAGAAATATTGAATTCGGCGGTAGTTTAACGATAATCGCAACCGCGCTTATCGATACGGGTTCAAGGATGGATGAAGTTATATTTGAGGAGTTTAAAGGCACGGGCAATAGCGAAATCGTGCTTGATCGCAACATCTCGGATCGTAGAATTTACCCTGCTATCAACATCTTAAAATCTGGCACGAGAAAAGAGGAGCTTCTTCAAAAGCCCGACGAGCTTCAAAAAATTTGGGCTATACGCTCTGCGATCGCTTCGATGGATGATGTGGAGGCGCTTAAATTCCTGTATGCAAAGATGCTTAAAACTAAAGATAACAACGAACTTTTATCAATCATGAATGAATAGGCTTAGAGCAAGCTTATTCATCTAATTCGCCCAACCGTAAAGCAGTTTATAAACAAATTTCACTTTAAATTTAAGCTTGAAAAGCCTAGCTTAAATTTAAAATTTCAGGCTCGCCAAAAAGTCTATTGGCCTCCTTTAAAATGGCTTGATTTTTAACGTTTTGTAACTCCTCTGGCGATTTTGGCTCACTAAATTCGGGCTTAACGGTAGTTGTTTTATCTTCGCCTATCTTAACCTTTAGCTCAGGAATTTCACTCATACTCGCTCTGTTTTGGCTCTCGTTTATCTTTTCAAGCTCCATATCAAGCAAGGCCAAATTATCAACCGCCATACCCGAATCAGACTGAAATTTAAGCGAATAAGCGGTAGTAAAATCTTCGGTATTATCGCGCTTATCGCCAAGATAAGGCTTAAAAGAGTCGCTAGGCTTACAATCATTCTCATTAAAGTCCTGCGTATGAAGTTTAGGCGATAAACTAGATCTTGTATCCGAACCCTCTTGGATGCTAGATAAATTTGCACTTTGATTATCTTGCAAAAACTCGTTTTTAGACTCTTTTACTTCGTTATATACGCTAAATTCTGCTCTTTGCAAATAGGCATCTTCATTGTTTTGCTTTTGGGACTTTAAGTCGGGCGAATTTTCTTTAAGAGTGCTTTTATCTAAATTTTTAAAGCCAACGTCACGGCTTGGTTTATCATCTGTTTTAGAGCTTAAATTTTGGCTTTTGGAAGCGATTTTTATCTTCGCTTCGGCACCGAAATTTGCACGTAAAATTTCCATTATAACTTTTGAGCCGGAGCGCAATTTTTCTTGATTTGCGCCGCTTGCATTTGAAGAAAGGCTTAGGCAGTTATCTTTAAAGTCCAAAAATTCGATGCACTCTTTAAAGCACTCCCCAAGCGTATAATCTCTATCGTAAATTTTATCCAAAAAGAGCTCATACGGGCTTTTTGCAACTACTTTGACGGGAGCGCTTACGGCTTGCTTTTGAGTAGTTTTCGCTCTAGGCTCGCTTGAATTTAAACCCTGCTCTTTTAGCTCAAAATTTCCTATCATATCATCAATCGGTTTTAAATTTATCGCCTCCATCATCATAAAAAGCATTATACTAAGCACGAAGCCGTTATCGCTACTTACGCTTAGCATGCCCTTAGCCTCGGATAAAATTCTAAAAAATCTCTCGTATAAAAGCAGCGAATACTTGCCGCTTCCGCTAAGGAAATTCTCTTTTAAATTTGCGATTAACTCATCGATTATCATTTCGCCGTCATAGCTTTCAAGCTCGCTTACAAGCTTGCTCATCGCAGCTCTATCGCCGCTCATAATAACCTGCATGATCTCTTCAATGCGCGCAGGATCTAAGAGCCCAAGCATATCCGCAACCACGTTTTGAGTGATCTTTGCATGCGAATAAACAATGGCTTGATCAAGCAAAGTAAGCGTATCGCGAAGCGAACCAGAGCCGCTGCGAGCGAGAATTTCAACAGCCTCGCTCTCATACTCCACTCCTTCTTTGCTTAGGATGTATTCAAGGTGTTTGATGATGTTTTGTTTTGAAATTTGCTTAAATCTAAAGTGCTGAGTGCGCGAAAGCACGGTGGCGGGAAGCTTTAGCGGATCGGTTGTAGCAAGGATAAATTTAACGTAACTCGGCGGCTCTTCAAGCGTCTTTAAAAGCGCGTTAAACGCCTCTTTGGTAAGCATATGAACTTCATCGATGATAAAAATTTTATAGCGCGCGGCGGCCGGAGCGTATTTGGTCTGCTCGATAAGCTCTCTTATATCATCGATCTTTCGGTGGCTTGCAGCGTCCATCTCGATGATATCGATGTGACGAGATTCGTTTGCCATTTCGCAATGCACGCACTTTTCACAAGGCTTTGGGGTAGGTCCATGCTCGCATACTAGGGCTTTTGAAAAAATTCTAGCGCTTGAAGTCTTACCGCTTCCTCGAAGTCCCGAAAATAGATAAGCATGAGTTAGGCGATTTTCGCTAAGTGCGTGAGTTAGGCTTTTGCTTACCGATTCTTGTCCGATGAGTTCGTCGAAATTTCGCGGACGATATCTAAGTGCGAGTGCTTGTAACACAAATTTTCCTTATTTTTAAATTTCTAGATTGTAGCCGTTTTTGTATAAATTTTTAATATATTAAAATTTTTGGATATAATCGCCCAAATTTTAAAGACAAGGGAAAAAATGAGGAAATTGACGCTTCTTTTCATTATATTTGCGGCAGGGTTATTGCTAAGCGGCTGCGAGAGAAACGACTATCAACACCCGCTTCACAGATCAACTAAAAACAAGTAAAATTTAGCGGCAAGCAGGTCTTAAAACCCGCCTTGCCAAAGGCTAAATTTAGCCTACAGATCTCCAAAGAGAGCTTTAAGATCCTTCATGCTCTCTTCTTTTTCTTCACTTGTCTTTGCAGCTCCAAGCTCGACTAATTCGATCTCAAAACCGCTTAGCATGCTTGCAAGACGTATGTTTATACCGCTTTTTCCTATCGCCTTGCTTTTTTGCTCGCTTGCGATAGTTACGACCGCCTTTTTCTCATCAACGATCTTAACCGCACTTATTATAGCAGGCGACATCGCGCGAGTTATAAGGATAGTAGGCTCGCTTGAAAACTCTATCGCATCGATGTTTTCTCCGTTTAGCTCTTTTGTAACGGCATTTATACGTACTCCTTTTGTGCCGACCGTCGCACCAACCGGATCTACGTTTGGAGTGGTCGAGATAAGAGCGACTTTAGCTCTTTCGCCGGGAATTCTTGCGCTTGCGGCTATTAGCACGAGCTCATCTTTAATCTCCGGAACTTCGGCTTTTAAAAGAGCTTCTAAAAATTTCGGAGAGGTTCTACTAAGCTCAACTCTAATGCCTTGAGATTTATCTATATATACGCTTTTAATCACCGCCTTTACGACGTTTCCTACTTTAAATTTCTCGCCTTTTATGCGGTTTTTACGCGGCATCACGGCTCGAATTTCATCTATCTCTATAAAGGTATTTTCCTCGCTATCTACTCGAGTAACAGTGCCAAACACCATTTGACCTACCATATCTTGATATTTTTGAAATATTTTTTCTTCCATAAGGCGCTGGATATGATACTCAAGCTCTTTATGTAGGGTTTGGGCGGCGGTTCTACCTAAATTATCGGTGCTTAGCTCGTAAGTAAGCTCATCTCCTATCTCAACTCCGCTATCTATCTTTTTAGCCTCGCTTAGACTTAAAAAGTGCTCGTTATCCTCCTGCAATCTCTCATCGTCATTTGCAACTATCGTTATTTTTTGATACAGGCGAAGAGCTTTTGTCGTATTGTCTATAACTACGTCGTATTCGTAATTTTCACCATAAACCCGTTTTGCGGTATTTATAAGAGCTCTTATCACACGCTCTTTTACGTCCTCTATCTCTAGACCTTTTTCGTTTGCTATTGATTCTATAATATCTGCTATCTTTTCCACTCTTACTCCAAAATAATAAATTTCACGGGATTTATCTGTGTAGATTTGTATTATATAAAATATATACTTTTAATAAGTTTAATAGCCATTTTATGATATTTTTGATATATTAATAGATTACGAAACAGACTTGAAGGATAAAAGATGGAGTTAAAACTAGCCAGAAACGAGATTGACGCGAAGCCAAAGACAATCTCTCTTGATAAAATCGAAGCGGCAGTCGCCAAAGACGGTCAAAAAATTTTTTATTTCGACAAGGACAACAGCCATAAGCAACTAATCGCCCTAATAGAGTACTTCGAAGAAAAAGGGCTGAGCGTTTATCATAGGACGGTTAAATACGGGCTTGACGAGAATGACTACATGTATGAGGTTCATATTCTTTGAGTAACGCTGCACAAAAAAAGCTCTTCATACAGACCTTAGGCTGTGCGATGAATGTGCGAGATAGCGAGCATATCATAGCAGAGCTTAAGCAAAAAGAGGATTATGAGCTAACAGATAAAATGGAGGATGCCGATCTCATCCTTATAAACACCTGCTCGGTTCGCGAAAAGCCCGTTCATAAGTTATTTAGCGAGGTGGGCGGCTTTGAAAAAGTTAAAAAAAGCGGAGCCAAGATCGGAGTTTGCGGCTGCACCGCAAGCCATCTCGGAAGTGAAATTTTTAAGCGTGCGCCTTACGTAGACTTCGTTTTGGGTGCAAGAAACGTAAGTAAAATTTCACAAGCCGTAAATACGCCAAAATTTATAAGCACCGACATAAATCACGACGAGAGCGAATACGCCTTTGGAGAATTTAGGAGTTCGCCTTATAAATCACACATAAACATCTCCATAGGTTGCGATAAGAAATGTACTTATTGTATCGTGCCGCACACTAGAGGGGATGAGATCTCAATCCCTGCGAATTTGATTTTAAACGAAGTTAAAAAGGCTACAGACGGCGGCGCAAAAGAGATATTTTTACTAGGTCAAAACGTAAATAACTACGGCAAGCGCTTTTCGGCTTCACATGAAAAGATGGATTTTAGCGATCTGCTCGTTAAGATAAGCGAGATAAGCGGAGTTGAGAGAATTCGATTTACTAGCCCTCACCCGCTTCATATGGATGATAAATTTTTAGAAGTTTTTGTAAATAACCCTAAAATTTGCAAATCCATGCACATGCCCCTTCAAAGCGGCAACACAAAAGTCCTTCGCGAGATGAAACGAGGCTATACGAAAGAGTGGTTTTTAGACCGTGCGCTTAAACTTCGCTTAATGTGTCCTGATGTAAGCATAAGCACCGATATCATCGTAGCTTTCCCGGGTGAAACGGACGCTGAATTTGAAGATACGATGGACGTGCTAGAGCAAGTTAGATTTGAGCAAATTTTTAGCTTTAAATACTCCCCTCGCCCGCTTACAAAAGCGGCAGAATTTACAAATCAAATTCCCGATAATATCGCTTCGGCAAGGCTTACAAGACTTCAAAGCAGACATAATGAAATTTTAGATGAGATAACCGCATCTCAAAAAGATAAAATTTTAGAGGTTTATTTTGAAGAACTAAGGGCAAACGGCGCGGTTGGCGGAAGAAGCTTTAATAATTTCTTGGTTCAAGTTAAAGGCAGCGAAGAGCTACTTGGCAAAACACTAAAAGTAAAAATCACAAATCCAAAAAGAATGGTTCTTTATGGCGAGTTGGTGGGCTAAATTTAAAAGAGCGATTTTTATAAATTTCACCACTTACGCCATATATTTTCTTATCTGGCTCATATTTTTAACCTGCAAAAAGACCTACTCAAAGACAAATTTAGAAGCTCCCGCTCATGTCGTGCTATTTTGGCACGGGCGCATAGCCATGATGAGCTTTGCCTACCTGCACTGGTGGGGCAAATTTAAAAGACACGGCAAAGTGATAATAAGCGATCACAAAGACGGCGAAATCATCGCAAGAGTGATTAAATTTTTCGGTATCGGAACCATCAGAGGAAGCAGCTCAAAAGGCGGCGCAAAAGCTCTTATAAACGCTTTTAAAGAGATCAAAGCAGGTAACGATGTGATAATCACCCCTGACGGTCCAAGAGGTCCGTGCCATAGCGTAGCGGACGGAGCCGTCATAATAGCTCAAAAGCAAAATGTAAATATCCAAATTCTAAACTACGAAGCAAGTAAATTTTGGCAGTTTAAAAGCTGGGATAAGATGATCTTGCCAAAGCCATTTTCAACTATAAATTTTACTCTCTCACAGCCTTTTAGCGTGGCAAATTTGAGCCTTGACGATGCTAAAATTTTGATAAAAAAGAAGATGAGAGCTGAAGATGAATAGTAAAATTTTTATCGTTGTTTTAGCAACCTCTATCATAGTGGGATGTTGGCTGTTTTTTGCGACAAACAGCTCTTATCAAGAGGCTTTGCAGGCAAAATTTTATTACGAGGTCGGAAACTACGATAAGGCGCATATTTTAGCCAAAAAAGCATACGAAAAAGACATCTATAACAAGATGGCAAACACTGTGATGAAGCAAAGCCGGATCGCGCTAAAATACACAAGATACATAAAAGAAGCAAATGATTATCTGGAGCAAATTTTAAAGATAAGCAAGGCAAAAGAAGTTAGCAAAGCAGACGCTAGCCGCATACGTATAATGTGCGAGATCGTCATCGAAGGATACGACAAACTAAAGCCTTCGACGCTAACTCCAAAAGATATCCAAGAAGAGGCAAGAGATATGCGGGATAAATTTGTAAAACTTAAAGAAGAGCTGTTTTAATTGCAATTAATGCCAATTTTAGATAAGATAAAAACACCGTAAATTTTAGGAGAATTATGTCGTTTTCTATTCGCAGACTTTTTAGTATTTTATATCTTAGCGTAGTGATAGAAGCTAAACAGTGCTTGTTTTACGGCAAGGTTATGCGAGGCGGAAAGACGGTCAAGATCATTGAGGCCAAATTCGACAATGACGACGAAAACAAAATCAGCGAAAAGATAATTGACTACATAAAAAGACAACAAAAAGAGTATAAATGGGTCTATCTCTCGGTCTTTTTCGATTCGCTTAAACAAGGCGCCGTCGCTTGCAACAAAGAAGATGAATTTAAGAAATTCGGTATAGATATAAAAAACATCGCCTACTCCAAGCTTGATGAAAAATGGCACATATACGCCGATTTAATTGACATCTCGGATATTAAATCAAAATTTAAAAGCATCGGCGTTGATCTGCTATTTTCCCCCATAGCTCTTCTTTATAAGGTAATTAACGAAAGAGGGATAAGCGAAAAAAACACCCTTTATATCTATAACCACAAAGACTCTTTTGCTCTTTATATAGCCACTGGCGCGAAGCTTAAATTCGCGGCTTTTGCCAAAACCAGCGATTCTTTGAGTATTATCACGGAGGATGTTTCGGAGTTTGACAAAGAAAGCATTGACGAGATAGATGACTTCATAGCAGAAGTTGATAGCAGTTTTGAAAGTTTAGATAGTCTTGACAGCCTTGATGATATAACCAAGCCTCAGATAAACGAAGAGGAGTTTGCAGATTTGGATTACGATATAAACATGCCTACTTCAAGCGATGTGACGGCTTCGGTGTCGATATTTGGACGTGATATGAGCATGTATCAATACATCACTTCGGCTTTAAGGGAATTTTACTCAAATCCTCTTTA
>JAUNLC010000009.1:27381-54440 GCA_030532465.1 Campylobacter sp.
CAAAACAGTATCGACGGCATGAAGCAAAACTATGTGGAAATTTCAAACGAAATAGCCAAAAACGACGAAATAACGGCTAAATTAAAAGAGCAGCGCGACTTGGCAAATGAAATTTTCGCCTCAAACACCATCTTAAAACAGAGCTTAAACAACCTTTTTGATCTGGTTCCTGACAGCATAACTCTAAACGAGGTCAGCATGAGTAAAAACTCCTTAATCATAAAAGGGGTTACTCCAAACAAAGATACATATAATATGCTTTTATTAGCTCCGCTTAAATCGATATTTAGCACATCAAATACGACGTTTTACCAACTTCAAAACGGCTGGCTAAATTTTATCAGCACAAACAAAATCGACAACTCGGAAGGTTATAATGAGTAAAGATACAAGCTTAGAAGATATCGATATAGTAAAGCTTTTGGCCTATATACTCGTATTTGTCGTAGTTTGTTTAGTGATGATTTTCGCATTTATCGTGCCTAATATAAAAGAGTATAAAGAGATAAATTTACAACACCGCTCACAAATGGCAAGCGTTACTAAGATAAGTCAAATCCATAGCTCAAAAACCGCAAATTTAAATGAGATGAAAGAGAAGCAAAAGCAGGTATTTAAGGCATTTGAAACTAAATTTAATAAGGCAAATTTCAGCTCTTTTGCAGGCAAATTCTTTAGCGACGTAACCCTTCAAGAAGTTGGTGCCAAAGAGAGCAAAGAGAAATTTTTAAGATATGAGCTAAATGTCACGACCTCGCTTAACACGCCAAGCAAATTTTATCAATTTATCGACGCTTTGCAAAGATACGACAACATCATCAAAGTTGATTTTCCTATAAAAATGCATGCCGACAAGGATAAAATTCACACCACTTTTAACATCAAAGTATATGCCAAACCCGATAAATAACAAAAGCCCGTGTCAAAGATAATCTTTTAAATCTTGCGGCTCTATCTCTTTTGCATAAAGATAAGGACGAACTATTTTAGGCACTTTTGCTACCCTACAAGCCTCTTTAAATTTTTTATCCATTACGGCTTTTACAAAAGGCGAAACGAAGATAAATTTTGCTCCGTATCCAACGGCAACTTTACCGCTTATAACCAGATCGGTTTGATTTTTCAGCCGTTTTTCACACTCGTCTCTTTGAGCCTTACTCATCACTACGCCTAAAATTTTACAAACTTTATCGATACCCCTAATTAAATTCAAATCGTTTTTTACAAGATACAGCTCTTTAAAAATATGCAAAATTTCAGGTTCTAAAGCCTTTATATCAAGCGCTAACAGCTCAAAACTTCTTACGACTCCGGGTCTAAATTTAGCCAAAAAAGGTTCGCTAAAAAGGACTCTAAATTTATTGCGAGTAAAATTTGTTTGTAAATTCGTCTCATCAACGAAATATTTAAATCCCCTACTATCCAAAAACTCCAAAAGCTCTTGCTTGCTTACGTTTAAAAGCGGGCGTATGAGAGTGTAGTCTTTGCGATTTTCGATACTTTTCATTCCAAAAAGCTCGCTTAGTCCCGCTCCTTTGCTAAACTGCATCAAAAACCACTCAAATTTATCGTCAAGCTGGTGAGCTAAAATCAAATTCGTATAGCAAAATTCCTTGCAAATTCGCTCAAAAAACTCATATCTAACCTCACGCGCCTTGCACTCAAAATTTGCACTTTCAAGTTTAACGCTAAGCTCAAAAATTCGCTTTGCAAATTTTGCCGCCAACTCCCTAGAAGAGGCTATCTCGTCTTTGCTGGAGGCGCGAAGATTATAATCAACAACGGCTATATCAAACTCAACTCCTGCCTCATAAAGCAGGTAAAAAAGCGCCGTGCTATCGACTCCGTGCGAAAAAGCGAGCAAATTTTTGCCTAAACGCAAGGATTCAAGCTCGGCAAGCTTAATCATCAAATACGCCTTATAACGCGAGCTAGGACGCTTTGCCCCACAACCTCGCTTACCTCGCATTCATAAAGCCCGCCTATCTCAAGGCTAGCTTCTTGGCTTTCATTTATGAGAATTTCGCCGTCTATATCCTTATCCCAAATGAGCTTTTTACCGCCGTAAAACATCTCGCCTTCGCTGCTAATTCCTTCGATTGAAACTAAAATTTTCTTTCCAAGCTCGCTCTTAAAGCTCTCGTTAATAGCGCCTTTTATGACCTTTTCTATCTTTTCAAGACGCTTTTGGATGCTCTTAGTAGGAATTTGCTCCATCTCATAAGCTAAAGTGTCCTCTTCTTTAGAGTAGGCAAATGCGGAAATTCTATCAAATTTAAACTCGGTTAAAAACTCGCAAAGCTCGTTAAAATCAGCTTCGCTTTCGCCCGGATGTCCTACTATAACGCCTGTTCTTAAAAAAGAATCTTTAGCCCCTCTCATCATACTTAAAAGCTCTTTTATCCGCTTAGCGCCGCTTCCTCTTCGCATAACCTTTAACATCTTATCGCTGATATGTTGAATAGGCATGTCAAAATAATTATGAAAAACATTAGACGCGATGATACGCTCTATCAACTTGTTTGAAGTCGTGCTTGGATAGAGGTATAAAATTCGCGCCGATTTAACCCCTTTTATCTTCTCAATCGCCTCTATCAGATCGATAAGTCCGTCACTAACGGCATAATCTCTCATATAAGAGCTTGAATCTTGGCTTAAAAAGCTGAAGTCATAATAGCCCTTTTTAACGAGTTTTTTTACCTCATCGACTATATTTTCAAGCGAACGCGACTTTAGCTTGCCCTTAAATGTCGGTATCGCACAAAAGCTGCACTTTTGGTTACAGCCTTCTGAAATTTTGATGTAAGCGTGGTAGTTTGAACCAGTTATAACGCGCTCTTCGTCAGCTTGAAGATAGGTCTGGGGACTAAATAAATTTTGCTTTTTTAAAATGATCTCATCGATCTTATCGTAATCGCCCACACCCGTAAAAAGATCAACCTCCGGAAGCTCCTTCATCAGCTCTTCGCGGTATCTTTGCATCAAACAACCGGTCACCACGAGCAATGAATTTGGCTTTCTAGCCTCGTGCACGTCAAGGATGGCGCTTATGCTCTCTTGCTTCGCCGAATCGATAAATCCACAGGTATTTACTATGATAACATCGGCCAATCCTACATCATCGGTCAGCTCGTAACTCTTTAGACGCCCAAGCATTATCTCGCTATCTACTAAATTTTTGTTACAACCTAGAGATATCAGATGAAGATGGCCTTGTTTTTTAGAATTTACTCCGTTCATTTTATACCCATATATTATCTATCAAACGCGTTTTGCCGACATATACGGCAATCAAAATAATGCTATTTTTTAGCTCAACTCTTGGGATCTCCTTAAACCCCCTATCAACTACCGCCACATAATCAACCTTAAGAGGCTTTAGAATTTCAACCATTTCGGCTTTTATCTCCTTAGCCGCAAGACGCTTGTTTTTGATTAAATTTGAAGCGTGCATAAGGGCGGATGAAATTTTAAGAGCATCTTGCCTCTCCTCGCTGCTTAGATAGGCGTTTCGCGAAGATAGCGCCAGTCCGCTTGATTCTCTAACGATCTCGCAAGGGATAATCTCTAAATTCATAAAATTTGTTCTAACCATATTTTGCACTATTGCAAGTTGTTGCGCATCTTTTTTACCAAAATAGGCTCTTTTGGCGCAAGTTATGTTAAATAGCTTATTTAGCACCCTTAAAACACCGTCAAAATGCCCCGGTCTAGTAGCTCCTTCTAAAATAGAGGCTAAATTTGCAGGAGCCGTTATGATTAGTTCATTTTTAAAGTAAAGCTCGTTTGCGGTAGGTATAAACATCACATCCACGCCGCACTGCCTGCAAATTTCAATATCCCTCCCCTCGTTTCTAGGATATGCGTCCAGATCCTCGTTTGGCAAAAACTGGGTCGGATTTACAAAGGTAGAGACTATGGATGTCTCGTTTTCGCTCACGCATTTTTTAATAAGGCTCACATGCCCGTCATGCAAAGCTCCCATGGTAGGAACAAAGCCTATGTCGGGATTTACTAAATTTATAAATTCCCTTAACTCGCTAACTTTTCTAAATATTTGCATCTTAATATTTCTTTTATTTATTTGGATTTTGATATTAAAGTGGTCAATTATATCAAAATTTTATCTTTTAAAAATTAAGCTTTAATCAAATATGTTATAATCACGCCAAGAACAATAATTTGGAGATAATTTTGGACAATTACGAATACACCGAACTTCTTAAAAAACTTGAGGCGAAAATAACAAATATAGCCCTTATAATAAAACCTCAAGATATACAAAAACGCCTTGAAGAGATAAGCGAGCTAGAAAATGATCCAAGCTTTTGGCAAGATATCCAAAGAGCAGGTCAAATCGGCAAAGAAAAGACTAAAATTTCAAATATCTTAGCCAAATTTAAAGATGCTAAAAACGCTCTTAATGACACAAAAGATCTATACGAGCTAGCAAATGCGGAAAATGACGAAGAGACCTTAAATTCGCTCTATGATGATGCGGACGCACTTGAAGAAAAGATAGTAAATTTAGAAATTTCCATGCTGCTTAGCGGCGAAGACGATAATAAAAACGCTATCGTTACTATCCATCCGGGTGCGGGCGGAACGGAGAGTAACGACTGGGCAAGCATGCTTTATCGTATGTATCTGCGATTTTGCGAAAGAGAGGGCTTTAAGGTTGAAACTCTTGATTTTCAAGAGGGCGACGAGGCGGGGCTTAAAGACGTAAGCTTTATAGTAAAAGGCGAAAATGCTTACGGCTATCTAAAGGCCGAAAACGGTATCCACCGCCTTGTGCGAACAAGCCCGTTTGATAGCGCGGGACGCAGGCACACAAGCTTTACAAGTGTGATGGTAAGCCCTGAGCTTGACGATGATATCGAGATAGAAATCGATGAAAAAGATATAAAGATAGATACGTATAGAGCGAGCGGCGCTGGCGGACAACACGTAAATAAAACCGAAAGCGCCATTAGGATAACGCATTATCCCACAGGAATAGTCGTGCAGTGTCAAAACGACAGAAGCCAGCATAAAAACAAAGCAACGGCGATGAAAATGCTAAAATCAAGGCTTTACGAGCTTGAACTTATGAAGCAGCAAGAAGCAAGCGCAAACGTCGAAAAAAGCGAGATCGGCTGGGGTCATCAGATACGATCTTACGTGCTTTTTCCGTATCAACAAGTAAAAGATAACCGCTCAAATTTAGCCTACTCTCAAACAGACGCCATACTCGACGGAGATATCAAAAAGATAATCGAAGGCGTATTGATAAGTCAAAAAAGCATAATGTAATAAATTTAAGAAAGGAAAAAAATGGAGCTAGAAGCACTACTTAACCAGCTAAACTACGGAGTAAACGAAACCACTCTTAATCAATTAAAAAGAGTATTAAATAACTCAAGCGGTATCAGTGCCGAACAGATCGTTACTTTAAACGATCATCTAAAGCCGCATCGCTGCTTTATAGCTATGAGCGGAAGCGAGGACTATTTCAAGATAAAAAACGTCGCAACTTCGGATGAGATAAAAAAAGAGGTTGAAGAGATCATTCAAAAATGGGCAAATAAGCATAAGATCAATCTTAAAAAAGTCAATGAAACTACGCATTATATTTTAGGCAAGATAGTCTGATTCGAGGTTATAACACAGATAAAAAACGTGAAATTTGACTATTTATGGGTCTATTTTTGATAAAATAACGACAAAGGAGAATAAAATGAAAAATTTAATACTGTTTTTAGTTGCTTTATTTATAGCCGGTTGCGCTTCGTCATCTGCTCCGGGCGCAAAATCTGTGGATAATGATTTTAACACAAGAGCTATAGCCATACTAAAACCAAAGTGCGATAGCGGAAATTTCTCTGCATGCAACGATTTAGCGCTTAGTTATCAAAATTTACAAGATCATAAAACAGCTTTTAATATTTACGAAAGAACTTGCAAGAGCGGATATCAAAAAGCTTGCACGAATTTAGCCAACATGTATATGTACGGCGATCAGATAGGACTTAAAAAAGATCAGCAAAAAGCGCTTGAAATTTACAAAAATTCATGCGTAAACCAAGGTGCGGACTCATGCTACTATCTTGGAGAATACTACCGCTCAAACGAAGGAAAAGAGTCTGACTTTCCAATGGCTTTTGACGCATACTCCAGAGGCTGCACGCTTGGGGATATGCCATCGTGCACAAATATGGGAATTTTATACGAACTTGGACTTGGAACTCAAAAAGACGAGTATAAAGCTCTTCAAATTTATAAGTCATCGTGCTTTAGCGGAGAAGTTTCGGGATGTGATAATATGAAAAGGCTTCAAGGAAGATAAGAGGATGGTCGCTTGACCGCCTCTAAATTTTAAAATTTATACACTATTTTAACTACTTTTAATTATATTTTTTGTAAATTTTTTCAAATTAATTAATGGCTTGAAAAATATAAAAAATAATATGTTATTATTTAACAATTTAAATTTTCTGTTTTAATTAAATATTAAATTTTATATGAATCGCCTATATTACGCTATTTAATTGACAATAAATATCGTAATTGATATAATACATGCTAAATTTCAAAAAGGGGTTAGATGGAATTTCTTAAGGAAAATGTAGATTATATTATCATAGCTATTTTAGGTTTTATGAGCTTTTTGGTTGTTTGGTTTACCATAGAACGCATTATATTCTATGCGAACGTGAAATTTGAAAACTATAAGAAAATTGAGGATTTTGAAGAAGCGCTTACAAACAACTTAACCACGTTATATATAGTGTATTCAAACGCTCCTTATATAGGGCTTCTTGGAACCGTTGCGGGAATTATGATCACGTTTTACGATATGGGTATGAGCGGCGGAATAGACACCAAAAGCATCATGGTCGGTCTTTCTCTAGCGCTTAAAGCTACGGCGCTCGGACTCATCGTAGCTATACCTACGCTTATGATATATAACGGTTTTATGAGAAAAGTCGATATCCTGCTCAATCGCTATAAGGCAAAATATGAAAATGCCTAAAAAAGAGGGGTTAAACGTAATTCCTCTTATTGATATTATGCTTGTTTTACTTGCTATAGTGTTAAGCGTTTCGACTTTTATCGCTCAAGGCAACATACCTATCGACTTGCCAAGCAGCGAAAGTGCGCAAACGGAAAAAGAAGATAAAAAAATAGCGGTTGTGATTAACAAAGATAACGAATTTTTTGTTGACGATGAAAAAGTAGATGAAGAAAATTTAAAAGAACGATTAAACGAGATAGACTCCAAGACTTTAGTGGAGCTAAAAAGCGATAAAAATAGCAAATTTGAGATGTTTATAAAAGTAATCGATATCCTAAAAGAGAAAAATCATGAAAATTTTGCCGTTACAACTCTCACTAAGTAGCAGATCACATTTAGGCGGATTTGTAGCTTCTGCCTTATTTCACGCTATTTTAATAGTAACGTTCATAAATTTTCACTCTGTGCAGATAAAACCTGCCGCAGAAGAAAACATCAAAATAAGCTTAAATACATTTAAGGCACCTGCTATGCCACTGCCTCCTTCACCGGAGCCACCGTCTATACAAAGCCAGCCTGAACCTATAAATATACCTATACCTCCTGAGCCTGTAGTGACTCCGCCACCTCCTCCACCACCTGTTGTAGTGGAGCCTAAACCCATACCAAAACCTGAGCCTGTTAAAAAAGTAGAGCCTAAGCCTATTAAAAAAACACAAGAAAAAAAGACACCTAAAAAAGTAGAAAAAGTAGCAAAACCCGTTACCGAGCCTATCCCTCCCGTGGTAACTCAAGTAGATTCTACCGCTAAAGAACCGGTTGCGGCAGTTGCTCCCATAGAGCCCGCAGTGCCCGCAACAACGCAGCAACCAAAAGTTTCGGGCACTCAAACATTAGGCGAATTCAACTTTTCAAGCTCTAGCGGAGACGAGAGATTTGCAAAGATGCAAAATGCCATAAAAAAACACCAAAAGTATCCTAAGAAAGCTACTAAAATGAGGCAACAAGGAGTTGTTGAAGTAAGCTTTTTCTTTAAGACAAACGGCACCGTAACGGATGTAAAAGTAGTAAAAAGTTCAGGATTTGAAACCCTTGACGAAGCGGCAATGGAAGCTATAAAAAAAGCTTGCAAGGATTTTCCGATCTTGGAAAAAGACTATTTGATCAAAATTCCGATGGCTTATAAGCTCATTTAATTATTTAAATTTCTCACTTTAAAATACAAAAGAGACGGGATATGCCGTCTCTTAATTCAAATTTAGATTAATTTAGTAGCGTCTATGATATTGTGATTCATGCCAAGCTCGTCATTTGATAGCCCAAAAGCAAGTCCGACAAGCTGAGAAAGGTGCACTATAGGCACTCTTGCCTCTGAATTTGTATGATCTTGAGCTTTATCTTGATATATATCCAGTTGCATTTGACAAAGCGGGCATGGAGTCACGATGCAGTCCGCTTCGTTTTTATCGGCATCATTTACTATATCGCTAGTCATCTTTTTTACTGAATTTTCAGCAGGATATGACGCATGAAAACCGCAACAATCAAGTCTTTTAGCAAACGGCACTACTTTAGCGCCGAGTGCGTTTATAACCGTTTCAAAACTTTTTGGATTTACCGAGCTTTCAAAACCCAAATTTGACTCCGGTCTAATGCTGTGACACCCGTAAAACGGAGCCACTTTTAAATTGCTAAGCGGTTTTTTCACATTTTTCTTGATATTATCTACGTTTTGAGCCAACACCCAAAGCAAGCTTGTAACTTCAGCCGTGCCCTTATAAGACATATTGCCTTTTGCCAAAAATGTATTTATTCTATCTTTTTGACCTGCGTCCAAAGCTTGCTTAGCTCTAGTTAATACAAGCAAACAGGTGCTACAGGTTGTTAGCATAGGCATACCCATTTGCTCGCTAAGAGCTAAATTTCTAGCGTTTGCTACAAGCGCCGCCAAAGGGTCCACATCCTGAGTTTGACTTGCCCCGCAACAACTCCAGCCCTTTATCTCGTTAAGCTTTATACCTAAAATGGGCGCTATAGCTTCAAGTGAAATTTTTGATTCTTTTGCCGCTTGAGACAATACGCAACCCGGGAAAAAAGCGTATTCATTTTGCATAACTACTCCTTAGATGCAGCTTGCGCCGCTTTTATCATTTCTACCAACTCTTTATGCCCTTGGATCTCATCCTCGCCAAATATATGCATAGGATTCATCTTGCCTGCACCCATCAGTTTTAGCGCTATGTCGGTTTTGCCGACTGTGGCTACGCCTTCGCTTCTAAGAGCCAATAAAATTTCATTTAATCTACCGGAGCCTTCAACCAAATCCGTATAAAATGCGATGGCATGAGCAGGACCCTCTCCGTCTTTTAGTCCGTGTTTTAAAGCCATAACTCTTAAATTCGCTATGTCGTCGGCTGCGCTTATCCCTTTAGGACAGCGGTCAAAACACTCTTGACAATGAACGCAATTCCAAAGACCGCCCATAACACTTGCTTTTACATGAACCATAGGGTCTTTACTTCTTGAATCAGCCGCCGCCCTATAAGCGCGAGTAAAGACAAAAGGCTCCATATAGTCACTGCTATCTGCGGCAAGTTTATTGCACTCCGAAGCGCAACATCCGCACAATATACAATCCCACTGTTTTTTAATTTTTTCAGACTGCTCCGGAGTTTGCACACAGCCTTTATCGCTTGAAAATTCATCTTTGGCAATTAAAGTAGGATGAATTTTCCTTATGTTTTCGATAGACGGCTCCCAATCGACAACTAAGTCTGAAATAACTCTAAAATTTGCAAGCGGAGATATGTGTAACACGCTTGGATTGTCATAAGTTTTAAGCAGATCTTCCATCTTCACGTCACAGGCCAAAACCGCATGCCCGTTTACTCTCACACCGCAAGCGCCGCATATCGCAGATCTACAGGATGCGGTAAAATTTAGCGTTACATCCTGCGTTTGTTTTATGAAGATCAGCACGGATAGTAAAGTCTTGCCCTTTATATCGCTTGGATTTAGTTTATATGCTTGTTTATAGTGCGTTGTTCCGTCAAAACGCTCGATAATAAGTTTCATTGTGGTTTCCTTCCGTCAAGCGAGAACTCGGTAATAACTACATCTTTATAACTAAGCTCCAGCTTATTGTCTTTCAAAGTTACTATGCTATGTTTTAAAAATTCCTTATCGTCTCTTTTTGGATGATCCTCTCTGGTGTGAGCGCCGCGGCTCTCTTTTCTGTTTATCGCGGCCAAGCAAGCGCAGCGAGATAAAAGTATCAAATTCCCAAGCTCGACATAATCGGTAAATGCGGTATTCATGATAGGATTTGGATTTGGGACGCGTAGTTTTTCGTAACGCTCCTCGATCTCATCTAAAGCCTTTGATAGCTTTTCTAACTTCTCTTGGGTTCTAAAAATTCCAAGATTATCCCAGTTTTGCTTGCCAAGCTCCTCTCTGATAGCGTATAGTTCGCTTGCATCGCCGTTTCCGCTAGTAACTTCTTTAAATTTAGCCTGCCATTTTTGCGCTAATTCATTTGCTTTTTTACCGCTACCAAAAGATGCGTTTTTAGCATAATTTGTCGCGCCGATTCCTGCTAGTTTGCCTGTTACCATAGCGTCGGTTAATGAGTTTCCGCCCAAGCGATTTGCTCCGTGGATAGATATACAAGACGCCTCGCCTCCCGCAAAAATTCCGGGCACTTCAGTACTCATATCATCAAATTTGACTACGTCTATACCACCCATAGAATAGTGTGCCGTAGGGCGTATAGGCACCGGATGTTCTATCAAATCTATATTTTGAAAAAGCATCGCCGTATGTCTAATCTTAGGCAGTTTTTGTAAAATTTTATCTTTACCCAAATGCCTTACGTCAATTAGCACATGAGCGCCCAAGCCTTCGCCGTATCCGCGACCCTCTCTGATCTCTGTTTCAATAGCCCTTGCTACCACGTCTCTAGGGGCTAGCTCCATCCTTTCATGATATTTTTTCATAAAACGCTCGCCTTGATTGTTTATCAAGTATCCGCCTTCGCCGCGAGCGGCTTCTGTTATAAGCGTTCCGCCGTTTGCAACACCTGTTGGATGAAACTGGATCATCTCCGGATCTTTAAATCCGATCCCCGCTCTTAAAGCCGAGGCTACGCCGTCGCCCGTGGCTATATAAGGAGTCGATGTTCTATTGTAAAAAATTCTCGTATATCCGCCTGTGGCTAAAACAAGGGATTTGCAAAGTATAGGCATGATATCGCCTGTTTGAATGTTTCTTATAACAACGCCTTCGCACTTGCCCTCATCCACACTTATATCAAGCAACTCATAATCTATCAGAAATTTCACGCCGTTAGTTATGGCTTCATCAAGGCTGCTATGCATCATTATATGACCCGTTTTGTCGGCCGAAAAATTACACCTTCTTTTTGAAGCGCCTCCCATAAGCCTTTGATTTGGCTTACCTTTGTCGTCTCTTGAGAAAAACGTTCCGCTATAATCAAGCTCCGCTATGGTTTTGCCCGCAAGCTCGCAAAATTTCACCGCGCTATCTTGATCGACTAAATATGCGCCGCCTTTGATAGTATCATATGCATGAAGCTTGTAAGAGTCGCCGTCGTCAAATTTAGTAACGCCGTTTATTCCGCCTTCGGCCATACAGGTTGCATTTCTTGAAGGCATCATCTTAGTGGCTACGATCACACTTAAATTCGGATCTAGCTTCCTAGCCGCCACCGCAGCCCTCAAACCTGCGCCGCCCGAGCCGATAATCAAAATATCGCAGGAAGGAAAACCTGCGCTATTTTTACTTTTGCTAGAACGCGAAGAACTACTTGTGTTTTTGTCACAGCCTGAAAGTGCCAGCGCTCCGGCGCCGATACAGGCGGTTTGCAAAAACTCCCTTCTAGACAATTTGTCGTTCATCATAAATCCTTTTATAAAGTTAAGTTTAGATAAGCTTAACTTAATTAAAATAGCTTTTATTAAAATAATATAATAAAAATTAACTAAATTAAAATATATATTTTAAAGACACATATCTAGATAACTTTTATCATAAATGATAATACACAATACTTAAATAATACTATATATCGGCGTTATATAATAAATTATCTCGGTATTTAACAATAATATTCTTTAAGAATTGCTAAAAATTATTAGTGATTTAGGATAAATTTTATAAAAATCTTAATAAAAATATTTATATATATTTTTTAAATAATTAAAATTTATTTAATTATCTTTTACATTTACTAAGCTTATATTATTAGAATTTTAAAATGTAGGTTGTAAGAAATTTAAGAAAATAGAAATTTAAAGTTTATAGAAAGTAGCTAAAAAATATTTTAGCTACTAATGATGTGTTTTTTTATGGCAGTTTCCTTTGTTTCCGCATCCGCAGTCTTTTTGTTTAAATTCTTTTACATAGACAAAATACCCTGCGGCAAGTGCGATAACTATAAGAAACGTCGCTTCTAATGCGCTCATTTTATATCCTTGTAAATTTGAGCGAGACCCAAAAACCCTCGCTCAAATTTTAAATTATTTCATATCTTTGGCTTGAACCCAGATAACCGCATCTTGGCTTAGCTCTTTGCCTTTGTACTCTTTGTCAGGACCTACGCCAAGCGCTGCAAATCCCCACCAACCGGCTTTTGGTATACCAAATGTAAATTCGCCTCTTTCGTTAGCTTTGATAGTAAGAGTTACAAAGCTATCTTGTGGAGCTTCAAATTTGCCTTTTGGATTTGTCATGTTTTTCTTAATATCAATAGCGTGATTAACGTATTCAACCTCGATCTCCGCAAATGGAACCGGTTTGCCTTCTGATTTAACGATGCCCGTAAATGTGCTTCCCGCCCAAATCGAATATGGTTTAGTTAAAGGCACGATCTCGGCTTTTAGTCCTAACTCAGCATCCCAATCAGTCGGAGCGCCTCCCACGTTTACGATCATTTTTGTGATTTGTTGCAGATAAGCCTCCTCGTTTGCCTCATAGTAAGGCGCAGGAGTTAGCGCAAACACGTGATCGCCAAGACCTCTTGCTTTATATTCGGAGTCATAGCCTATACCTGCGTTGTGGCTACCTTTAAATTTAATCTCTTTTAAAGTAGCTAACATATCTGTCTTTTTCTCTTTGTGAACTACGAAGAAATCAACGACCTTTTCTCTGCTTTTATCCTCTTGAAGACCCATATCCATAGTGTGCTCATCGGCAAACGGGTGAGTGAAAACTATCTTTAAAGGTATAGTGCCGCCTTTATTTAGGGCTGATTCCGGTGTATAAAGCATTTGAAAATGAGCAAACGCCGAAGTTGCCAAAGCACCTGCTACGGCAGCTGAAACGATAACTTTTTTAAACATATCTATCCTTTTTGTGAAATTTTGATTACTGTGCTATGTCTTTTGATTTTACGACTACCTCGTGACCTTCGCCGGCAAAGAATTTAGCCTCATACTCGCCTTCCGGTTTTTTAAAGGTAAAGGTGCTGTCTTTGTCAAATTTTCCTTCTAAAATAACCTTACCGTTTTGAATAAGGGTAAATTGAACGCCGCTCGCGCTTGATCCGTCGCTAAATCCGCCTTCGCATGTAACGGTATTATCTCCGTTATCAAAGCAGCTCATAAGAGCAGTATGGGCCAATGCCGATGAGCTCATAAGAGCAACAACAAATGATGAAAATAGTAACTTTTTCATTATCTCTCCTTTAGTTATTAAATTTGTCATTTTTTGATTCCTCCGCTCCAGTTTATACGCTTTTCAGGCACAAACCAAAGAATTGCCACCAAAGCAAGCATGATAAAATAATACACGCTCATAGCTCCAAGACCGCTTAAGCCAAAGGCTTGCGATACGCTGAAAAAGAGCGATGATATCACAAGCGCTAAAACAAACGGGAAAAATATCCCAAAACACATCCAAAAATAGCTATTTGTCTGCATCTTAACTACGATCATAGTAGCTATACAAGGCGGAGTAAGCAGCATAAATATGATAATGGAAGCGGCATGAAGCGGCGTATATCCGCTGTTTTTCGCCATCTGCTCCTCAGGTCTTAGCTCCTTATCGCTACTTAGCGGCACGATCACTTCGGGTTGAGCTATGGACGCATCATCTTTGCCTGTCTCATAGATACTTCCAAGAGTTGCCACTGCCGATTCTCTAGCAGCAAAAGAGCTTAAAAAAGCCACGTTTATCTTCCAGTCAAAGCCGGCAAATTTGGATATAGGTTCAAGCGCACGTCCCGCCATACCAAGAAGTGAATTTTCTATCTTGTCGTTTTTTTGATCTCTTAAAATTTTATTTCTACCGGTTGAGAGCTTTCTAAGCGCCGTGTTTATGGATTTTGCCTCTTTATCGTCTTTTGGAACTCTTAAAAATTTATAAAACTCAGGATTTTTGGCTTGATATTTATCGTCCACATCTTTGCTGCCGCCCATTTTTTTAGCTCTATATCCGTCATAGAAATTTAAGAGTGAAGCGACCTCATCTCTGCTGTCGATAAGCTCATAATAAGCGGTCTTTTTAGCAACCTTATCAAATGCGGCTAAAATTTTCGCCTCCTCTTGCGCGTAGTGCTCCTGCCTCTGTTTTGAAATTCCAGGAAACTGCAAAAGGGCAAAAAGCACTATAGCAACGGCTATAACGATGGTACAAACCTTTTTTATATATATCCAAACTCTCTCAAACGATCTTAGTATCACGCCCTTAAATGTAGGCAAATGATAAGGCGGCAGCTCCATGACAAACGGCGCTGTTTCGCGAGTTTTAAGTATGGTTGAAGTTAAAAATTTAGCTATAACCAAAGCCGCCAGCAGTGTAACGGTTGAGATATAAAATAGCATTATACTCATCTGCGTAGGAAAGAATGCGCCTAATAAAAGCGTATAAAATGGCACCTTTGCAAGACAGTTCATAAGAGGCACGGTTAAAATCGTAGCCATCCTAGCTCTATCGTCTGCAATACCCTTTGTCGACATGACTCCCGGCACAGCACAACCGCCGACAAATGCACCCCCAAGTACAAGCGGCAGTGTGCTCTGTCCGTGAAGTCCAAATTTTCTAAAAAGTTTATCAAGTATAAACGCCATCCTAGGCATGTAGCCCACATCTTCAAGTATGGCTATCATGGCAAAAAGTATGAAAAATATCGGTAGATAGTTAAGCAAAGCCACGGTTGAGTTTACAAGCCAGTTGGCAAGATCGGTAATCATCGGAATTTGAGCGATATTTGCCTCGGGAGTTATATCTGAGACGAAATTTTTAATAGCCGCAAAAACGGGCCATGTATAATCGGTCAGCTTATAGCCAAAAACGATACTACTCTCATAGATGATAAAAATGATCGCAAGCAACACGGGAAAACTAAACCATCTGTTTAGGATAAATTTATCGGCCCTATCGGTCAGAGTTATCTCGCCTTTTTTAGTCTCTTTAACGCATTTATGAAAGATGATATCTGCGCTTTCGTATCTAAAAGAGGCCAAAAAGCTCTCTATGTCCTTGTCAAAGGTATCGTGAAATTTGGTTTTTTCTCTATCTACTAGCTCCGATATGTTAGGATTGCTAGGTTTTAGCAAGCTTATGATGGTTTGGTCTTTTTCCAAAGCCTTTATACAAAGCCATCTTTTACTTATGTGGCTATCTTGGAATTTAAGAGCGCTTTCAAGCTCAGATATGTAAATTTCAAGCTCGTCGTAGTTGATCTTAAACTCTTCATAATTCGCCTTTAGCTCTTTTATGCTTCTAAGAGCTTTGAAAATTTCCTCTTTACCCTCGCCTTTTGAAGCGCTTGCACATATAACGGGACATTTTAAAAGCTCGCTCATCTTCTCGTGATCTATGATGATACCGCGTCTTTTAGCCACATCAAACATATTAAGCACTATTATAACAGGCACTCCTATCTCTAAGAGTTGGAAAGTAAGGTATAAATTTCTCTTTAAATTTGAAGCGTCGATTATATTTAAGATAACATCGGGATTTTCATTGATAATAGCCTCTTTAGCTACCTTTTCTTCAAGAGAATAGGAGCTAAAAGAATAAGTTCCTGGCAGATCTATCATCTCTATATCAAGATCGCCTACGCTAAAAAAGCCCGATTTTTTATCTACCGTAACACCCGGATAGTTTGCGATATGCTGATGGATACCGCTTAGCATATTAAAAATTGTTGATTTACCGCAGTTTGGTTGCCCTGCTAAAGCTACTTTTATCTCCATTTATCTTACGCTTTCTAAGGCAAGCTTTTCTACTTCTATGAGCTCCGCTTCGCTCTTTCTAAGGGATATTAAGTAGTTGTGAATTTTAAGCTCGATAGGATCGTAAAGAGGAGCCTCTCTAACAACCTCTACCTGAGCGCCGATGACAAATCCCATATCCAAAAGCTTTTGTAGAAGTTTGTCTTTAGCATTTAGCTTTGTTATTTTGCATGATTGTCCTGAATTTATAAGACTAAGATTCATCTTTTTTCCTTAATTCAATAACCGATTTCGTTATTATATTGCAATTAGGCTTTAAGTAAATTAAAATGATAATTTCTATTATTTAAAATTTGAGTGAATTTTCAGGGTTTAAAAGAGAAATTTATCCGCCAAGAGATCTCGGCGGATAAATTATGTGTAAATTCAATTAAAAGCCCGTCTATAAGGCTTTTCTATAAGCTCGCTTACGCCTAATTCTTTCATAGCAAGTTGAGCGAAATTTGGATTTCTAAGCAGCTCTCTTCCGTAAGCTACGCCGTCGCAAACCTCACCAAGCAGCAAAGCTTCTCCCTCACTAGCGGTGGTTATAAGTCCAACAGCTATCACGGGGATATTTACCGCTTCTTTAATCGCTTTTGCGTAAGAGCACTGATAAAGCGGCACAAGGCGAGGCATAAAATCAACTTTTTCAAAAAACCCGCCTGAAGAAACATGGATAAAAGCAGCTCCTAATTTCTCAAGCTCTACCGCCAGTTTAACGCTATCAGCTAAGCTCCAATCATCTTTTACAAAGCTTTGCGCACTTATCCTAACTCCCACAGGGATATCTACCGCAGCCTTTACTTCGGTTAAAATCTCTTTTAAAAGCCTTGTTCTGTTTTCAAAGCTTCCACCGTATTTATCGCTTCTTTTATTTATGCCAGGCGATAAAAATTCGCTTATCAGGTACCCGTGGGCGGCATGAATTTCGATGATATCATATCCCGCTTTTTGCGCTCTTAAGGCAGCTTCAACAAATTTAGCCTTTATCAAATTTATATCATCCAAACTCATCTCTTTTGGAGTTTTGTATTCGTCGCTAAATTTAAGCGCGCTTGGGGCTATAGGCTCACTATCGCAAGTGCTTTTTCTACCTGCGTGAGCTAGCTGTATAGCCATCTTTGCGCCGTATTTGGAGCTATCTTTAACGAGCTTTGCGTGATCTTCTATCTGCTCATCGCTCCATAGCCCAAGATCGTTATGCGTGATCCTTCCTCTTGGCTCAACGGCGGTCGCCTCAACGATGATGAGCCCTACTCCGCCAAGCGAACGCGCCGCATAGTGTAGCTTATGAAAGCATCTTGGCATCCCGTTATCGTCTTTTGCCTTATACATACACATCGGCGGCATAACTATACGGTTTTTTATCTCTACTTCGCCGATTTTAAAAGGCGTAAAGAGAAGCGGCATATCCTTTTTAAGCTCTTGCATATCGCCTCCTTAAAATTTAAGCCTTATACGCATCCCATGCTAAGATAGTATTTCCTTCATCGTCTTTTGCGATATCGCTCATTCCCATTATGTTGTATCCGCAGTCAACGTAGTGAATTTCGCCTGTAACTCCACTTGCAAGGTCGCTTAGCAGATACATCGCGCTTTTGCCGACATCTTCGGTTGAGACGTTGCGTTTTAGCGGAGCGTTACATTCGTTGTATTTAAGTATCATCTTAAAGTCGCCTATACCGCTTGCAGCTAACGTTTTGATAGGGCCTGCACTGATAGCGTTTACGCGGATATTTTTTGCGCCAAGATCGTGCGCTAAATATCTTACCGAGCTTTCAAGAGCGGCTTTTGCCACGCCCATTACGTTGTAGTGAGGCACAAATTTAGGTCCGCCAAGATAAGTTAGAGTAAGCACCGCACCACCTTCTTTAAGCACAGGCATAACCGCTCTTGTAAGGCTTAAAAGCGAATAAACAGAAGTTCCCATAGCGATATCAAACGCCTCTTTGCTAGTGTTTATAAACTCGCCCTCAAGCGCTTCTCTTGGAGCAAACGCCACCGCATGCACGATGAAATCTATCTCGCCAAGATCGGCTCTTATCTTATCAGCCAAACCGTTTAAATGCTCTTCGTTATTTACGTCAAGCTCATAAACAAATTTGCTTCCAAGTTCTTCTGCAATCGGTTCAACACGCTTTTTAAGAGCGTCGTTTAGATATGTAAAGGCAAGCTGCGCACCTTGAGCGTGACACGCTTCGGCTATTCCGTGAGCGATGGATTTAGCGTTTGCAACGCCTACTATAAGACCTTTTTTACCCTTCATTATCATTATGTTCTCCTTAAAAATTTAAATTATAAAATTATCCAACAAACTATAATCATCACGAGATAAATTTAAATCCTTCAAAGCAAAATTTAGCGCGGTTAAAGCTAGCATAAATTTCCACAAATTCATTTAAATTTACTCGATCGATGACGCTTTGATTAAATTTAAAAAATTATATGCATCCCAACTTGCAGTGCCTACTAAAACCCCGCTACAGCTTTTGATTTGCGCGATCTCGGCGATATTTTTAGCATTTACGCTTCCGCCGTAAAACAAAGGTGCAGTCGTCAAAGTCGCTAAAAAATCCAAAATTTCAGCTATCTGCTTGTTTGTAGCGCTCTTTCCGGTGCCTATGGCCCAGATAGGCTCATAGGCTATAGTCAAATTTGAGTAGTTTAAATCGATATTTTCAAGCTGTTTTTTTAAAAACTCTTTCGTGCCGCCTGCTTCATTTACCTTTAAGCTCTCGCCTATGCAGTAAATTATCTCCCAACCGTTTTTTACCGCAAACTCAAATTTGGCTTTTAGCATCTTTTCGCACTCGCCTAAAATTTCACGCCTTTCAGAGTGTCCGATAAGCACGCATTTGATATCAAATTCATCAAGCATAACTTTGCCGATCTCACCGGTAAAGGCTCCGCTTTCACACGGATAGAAATTTTGCGCTCCGATTTGAAATTTATGGCTGTTTTTTTCAAAAGCGCTAAAAGGAGGAAAGACTAAAACATCGTCATTAACGCTTAAATTTTCATCTAAAATTTTAGCATATTGATTAAAGCTATCTCTAGTATGATTACACTTTAAATTTGCTGCAAATCTCACGATTCACGCGCCTTTCTAAGAGGCTTTATGCCCGGAAGCTCCTTGCCCTCGATCAGCTCCAAGCTTGCTCCGCCTCCTGTTGAGATAAAGGTCATCTCATCGGCATCGCCTGCACGCTCTACCACATCGGCGGTATCGCCTCCGCCAACAACGGTTGTAGCGTGAGTCTCGACGATCGCATGGCTCATCTTGATACTTCCTTTGCTAAATTTATCCATCTCAAAAACGCCCATAGGACCGTTCCACCAGATGGTTTGAGCATCAGCTAACACCTCTTTAAAAAGCCTTGTTGAAGCAGGCCCTATATCAAGCCCCATCCATCCGTTTGGAATTTCTTGTGCGGGAACGTATTTAACGGCGCTATCGGCAGAAAATGTTTGAGCCGCCACTACATCTACGGGCAGGTAAACTTTAACCCCAAGCTCCTTGCCCTTTTGCAAAATTTTAGCCGCGTCTTCTATCAACTCCTCTTCCAAAAGGGAATTTCCGATGTTTTCGCCAAGCGCTTTTAAAAAAGTAAACGCCATTCCGCCGCCTATTATCAGCTTATCTACGCGCGGAAGCAGGTTGTGAAGAGCTTGAAGCTTGCCGCTTACCTTTGAGCCTCCCACAACCGCCACAAACGGACGCGAAGGGTGTTTTATCAAATTTTGAGCGAAATTTATCTCTTTTTGCAGTAAAAATCCCGCCGCCTTGTGGTTATCATCATAAAATTTAGTTATGGCTTCAACCGAAGCGTGCGCTCTGTGACACACTCCAAATGCGTCATTTACATAAAATTCGCCAAATTTTGAAAGCTCTTTGGCAAGCGCTTCATCGTTTTTAGTTTCGCCCTTTTCAAAGCGCAAATTTTCAATCATCAAAATCTCGCCGCTCTTTAAATTACTAGCCTTGCTTTTAGCATCCTCTCCGATAACGTCGGTTGCAAATTTAACCTCTCTATCAAGCAGGCGCGAGAGCCTTTTAGCTACGTTTTTAAGCGAAAATTTCTCTTCAAAGCCGCTCTTTGGACGGCCAAGATGGCTTGCCAGTATGACGGCGCATCCTTGATCGAGGCAGTATTTTATAGTAGGTATCGCAGAGCGAATTCTGCGATCATCGGTTATATTTAAAAACTCATCCATAGGCACGTTAAAATCGCACCTTATAAAAACTCTTTTGCCGCTAAGCTCCAGATCGTTTATAGATAAGATATCGCTCATATCTAGCCTTTTTGGCTCACAAATACGGCCATATCCACAAGGCGTTCGGAGTATCCCCACTCGTTATCATACCACGCCATGACCTTTACCATATCGCCGCAAATTACTTGCGTAATATCGCTTGCTACGATAGAGCTGTAGCTTGAAGTCATAAAATCACTTGATACTCTCTGATCGTCATCAACCAGCAAAATTCCTTTCATCGTGCTACTTGCGGCGTTTCTAAAGGCGTTGTTTATCTCTCCAACCGTTACATCCTTATCCAAAACAACGGTTAGATCGACCATAGATACGTTTGCTACGGGAACTCTAACGCTTTGACCGTGCATCTTGCCTGCAAGCTGAGGAAGAACCTTGCTGATAGCCTTTGCGGCTCCCGTGGTAGTAGGTCCGATATTTAAAGCCGCAGCTCGAGAGCGTCTAAAATCCTTAGCCTTAACATCCACCAAGCTTTGTCCGTGAGTATAGGCATGAATCGTAGTCATAAGCCCCTTTTTGATGCCAAATACGTCATCAAGCACCTTCGCTACGGGTCCAAGGCAGTTTGTAGTGCAGCTTGCGTTTGAGATCACCGCTTCGCCCTTATACTTATCTTCATTAACTCCTATCACGTAAGTAGGCGTCTCATCCTTTGCGGGCGCGCTCATGATAACTTTTTTGATGCCGTTTTTTAAATAAGGCTCGCATTTTTCGGTAGTTAGATAAGCGCCCGTGCACTCAAGCACCACATCGGCTCCGCATCCTGCAAAATCCAGCTCATTTGCATCTCTGGTTGAAAAAACTCTGATCTTTTTGCCGTTTACTTCGATATAATCATCGCTAAGCACTTTTACGTCTTGTTTAAACTCTCCGTGCACGGTATCGTATTTAAGCAGATATCTAGTCATATCTCTTTTAGCCGTGTCGTTTATGGCGACTAGTTCCACATCATCGCGCTGTAAGATTATGCGTGCTGCACACCTTCCGATTCTGCCAAAACCGTTGATCGCAATTTTAACCATATCTCTTCCTTAGTAGAAATTTGGCAAAATTTTACACATAAAGAACTTTAACCCTGCTTTAGCAGCCGAAATTTTGCTTATCGGGAATTTTTCAACTCGGTTTTACCTCAATTTTGATAAGCTTTGCTTTTAAATTTAAGCGAGTAAGGCGCAAGATGAAGTTGGCACTTTTTGGCGGGAGCTTTGATCCGCCTCATATAGGTCATGATACGATAGTTAAAAGGGCCTTAAAAAACCTTGATATCGATAAGTTAGTAATCATGCCTACATACATAAGCCCGTTTAAAAGTGAATTTTCGGCTCCGCCGGAGCTTAGGCTTAAGTGGATAAGTGAAATTTGGGGAGAGTTAAAGGGCGTTGAGATAAGCAGGTTTGAGATAGATCAAAACCGCCCCGTGCCTACGATAGAGAGCGTTTTGCATCTTTATGAAATTTACGATATCAAGAAATTTTACCTTTTAATAGGCGCCGATCACGTTGAAAATTTGCATAAATGGCACGATTTTAATCGCCTAAAAGAGCTTGTAGAGTTTGTAGTAGCGCAGCGCGATCACATAAAGATACCCGAGGTTTTACAGAAGATGAATATGCATGTAGATATCTCATCCTCGCAGATTAGAGCCGATTTGCTTGAAAAGGGTCTGCCTGAAAAGATTAAAGAGGAAGTTATAAAATTTTATCAAGGATTAAAATGCAAGAAAGAATTGACGCAATAGTAAAAATTTTAGACGAGAAAAAGGCCGAATCAATCGAAGTTTTTGATATGAGAGAGCGAGATTATTTCGTTAAATACGTAGTTATAGCAACTACGATGGGCGAAAGACACGCTTATGCCTTGACTGACGATCTTAAAACAGGACTTAAGCCTTTGGGTGAGGAATTTTTAGGCATTGAAAGCTCTCCTGAATGGGTAGTAATCGATCTTGGCGACATCTTGATACACTTGTTAAGCCCTGAACACCGAGCCAAATACAATATCGAAGAGTTTTTGGCAAAATTAAAAGAACAAAGAGAGTAGCTAAATTTAGTTTCATAAACCCTGCACGGCTTTGAAATTTAACTTTTGCTTGACAGTCGTGCAAGTTGGGATGGATATAAAGAAAGCAAATTTTGGAAAAGCTTGATTTTCTTTTTATCAAAACGCAAAGCATGATATCTTTTCTTGATATGCTTTACTTTGTAAGGGTTGTTTTGCTCGTTATTGCGATCATTATTTGCATTAAAATTCGGCTTAACAAAAATAAAAATTTAAAAGAGTATCTATTTTGTCTTGGAATTTTAGTATTTTCTCATATCATAACGCCTCAAGCAAGTAAAATATTAACGCTTGATGAGTGGGATAAGTTAAATTTTGTCTTTTTCTTGCCTCCAAAGTCAATTTTAACCCCAAATATCTTGTTTTTCTTCTTTGCGTCCTTATTTTTTTGGTATTATTTAAAGGATAATAAATTTAGACGTTAAAGTAAGATGAAATCGACAAAATAGAGTTTAAGTCGGATAAATTTGACTTTGCTTTAAGAGTTAAAACGACGTTATATCAATTTTAATCAGATGAAAAAGCAACGCTTCCAGGCTATCCGCGCTAGACATATAAACACCGGTAGTTAGAAAACAAGCTAAATTTCAAGAAACTATCGTCGCGCTTAGCGAGTTTAAAACAAACAAAGACGCAACTTTATCTACGAAATAAATTTTAAATTTGACAGAAGCTAGCTTGAAAACAAGCTTGTAAATATCAAAAATTTAAGAGTCTTAGAGCCGTGCGATGAGCCAAGAAAAGCAAATTTGCTCTTTAAAGAGATATAAATTTAAATCTCAAACGCACAAGAGCTTAGCTTACCGCCCTCAAATCCCTTCTTAAACCACTGCATTCTTTGCTTTGAAGAGCCGTGCGTAAACGAGTCAGGCACAACGTGTCCTTGATATTTTTTTTGAAGAGTATCGTCACCTATCGCACTTGCGGCATTTAACGCCTCCTCGATATCTCCATCTTCTAAAATTTGATATTTTTGCATATAGTGCGCCCAAATTCCCGCGTAACAATCCGCCTGAAGCTCAACCTTAACCTGGAGCGCATTTTGCTTGCTAAGATCCCTGCTCTTTGCTTTTAAGTTGTGAATTTTGCCAAGCGTGCCCGTGATATTTTGGACGTGATGACCGATCTCATGAGCTATGACGTAAGCTTGCGCGAAGTCTCCGCGGGCTTTATGTTTGCTTGCAAGTTCCTCAAAAAAGCCAAGATCAAGATAAACCTTTTCATCCGCAGGGCAGTAAAAAGGCCCTGTCTGCGAGCTTGCAAAACCGCATTTACTAGAAACCGAGTTTCTAAAAAGAACAAGGCTAGGCTCTTTATATCTTGCGCCGTGCTCGCTAAAAATTTTGCTCCACACGCTCTCGGTCTCCGCAAGTACGGCTGAAACGAATTCCACCTTTTCACGCTCTTTGGGGCTATTTAGGTTCTGCTGCGTAGGAGCGCTACTTGGCTCAAGCAAAGCTAGAGGATTAAATCCCATGAAGTAAGCCGCAACCCCCACTGCTAGCACAACACGCCCGATATTTGAGCCAAGCAAAAATCTAATAAGCGGCAAAAGAGCGCCCATAGACATTCCGGCACCGCCACTAGCCCTTCTATCTTCGACGTTTGAACTTCTTCTGCTGCCTTGCCATCTCATATCCGCTCCTTAAATTTATCACTGCGCCTTTTGTCCGCCTCTAAGCCTCTTTGCCTGATCGCAAGAGTGCTTCTCGCCAAGTGCGCAAGCTCTCTCGTAAAGCCTCAATGCCTCTTTTTGATTAGCCACGATGCCATCGGCGCCTTTTTCGTGTATATAGCCAAGCGAGTAGCATGCGAGTTGATCTTCGCCTTTGCAAGCCAGATCGTAAAATTTCATCGCTTCAAGCAAGTTAAACTCCACTCCGCTTCCACGCTCATACATATAGCCGATGTT
The DNA here is from genome assembly GCA_030532465.1 of Campylobacter sp. GTDB lineage: Bacteria > Campylobacterota > Campylobacteria > Campylobacterales > Campylobacteraceae > Campylobacter_A. Next base: position 51,860 of record JAUNLC010000009.1, read on the forward strand.
TGAGCAGCTGTCGATATGCCCTTTTTCGCAAGCTAAATTTAGGTATTTAAGATAATTGGGCTCATCTTTTTTCTCTTTATAAACAATGGCAACCGCCTCGCATCCTATGCCATATCCTAGCTCGCAAGATCTTTCATAAAGCTCAAAGGCTCTCTTTTCATCTTTTGTTACGCCCAGCCCGTAAGCGTATAAGTAGCCCAAATTCCAGCATCCGTCACCCGAGTTCATTTGACAAGCTTTATCCATATAAAAGCTTGCTTTAGCGTGATCGGGCGTTGATTTAAGCGAGTAGGCGACACCTGCATAAGCGCAACCTTGAGCGTTATCAAGAGCGCATGATTTTTTAAGCAGAGTTAAAATTCTCTCCTCGTTTGTCTCGTTCATCTCTAAATTTAAAGCAAGTTTTAAACAAGCTTTTGCGTCGTTTCGCTCGCACTTTTTCTCAAGTTTAGCCGAATTTTCCGCACCGAGCAAAGCTAAAGAGAGTGTTAAAAACAGTAATATTTTTTTCAAAATTTATCCTTGATTTGAAATTTCACGTATTTTACAAAATGGGAGTTAAAAGATGGATAAATGATAATTTTAAAGCCAAAATTTAACCATCAAAAACCCGACGGTAAAAAGCCATACAAAGAGTAAAAAAGCTAAGATAAACGGCTTTTTGCCCGCATTTAAAAGCACATCTTTTCTGATCGTCGTTCCAAGAGCTCCCATAGCGATACATAGCAAAATAATGTCGATAAAATTTATCGTAGGCAAAATTTGCCTCGGAAAAATCGGAAGCGAGCCAACGCAAACGGCAACCAAAAACCAAAGCGCAAAATAAGGCACAAATTTTTTGATACTAGAGCTTTTATCGGCACTTTGCTTAAAAGCAAATAAGCCAAGCATCAGCAAAAACGGCACTAGCATAAGCACTCTTAACATCTTCATTATCACAGCTCCCGCGCCTGCATTCTCACCTATGCCGGCAGCTGCACCGATGACGTGAGCGACCTCATGAAGCGTAGCGCCCGTAAAAAGCCCCATGCTAGCTGAGTCAAAGCCTAAAATTTCACTTCTAAAGACGATAGGATAAACAAACATGCCTATAGTTCCAAAAAGCACTACGGTACTAACCGCAACTGCGACACGGTCGCTATCGGCTTTAATTACGCTTTGAGTCGCAAGAACTGCCGCAGCACCGCAAATAGAAGCGCCCGAACTTATGAGAGTGGAACTCTTACTATCCAGACCCAGTTTTTGACCGATAAAAATGCCTAAGAAAAACGTAGAAAAAACTATGATAAAAGCGATCAAAACTCCAAAAAATCCAACCGCATATATGTCTTGAAGTGTAAGTCTAAAGCCAAATAATATGATGCCAAGCCTTAAAATTTGCTTTGTAGCTATGGCTAAAACTCCGCTGTCTTTAAGTAGTGCGACGGCTGACTTAAAACCATTTCCGATGATCATACCGAGTATAATGGATACTATCAGCGGGCTTAACTCAAATGCTTTGATAAAATCCAAATTTGATAAAAAATAAGCCGAAATAGCGAGCGCTAGAAGCAAAAAAACGGCTTTGATTTTGTTTTGATCCATAAAATCCCTTTAAAAGGGTGAATTTTAACAAAATATGCTGAATTTTAAGATTTATATGATAATTTTAATCAACTTTGGATAGAATGAGTATTGATAAAAGGAGTTATTAAGACAGATGCTAATCCTGGGCAGTAAGTATAAATTTACCGAGCTTGAACTCAATACTCTAAAAAAGAAATTCAAAAAAATTACACATATTAAATACGCAGATAAGCCTGAAGATGGGGTCTTAAAAGAGATAAAAGAGCATGTAGATAAAGAAAAATTCGATGTGATTGTTTTAAACACTAGAGCAAAAGTCGGAGATAATATAATAAGATATCTCACAAGGTTACAATTTAAAAAAAGAAACAAAAGAATCAAAATAATAGCCATAGAAAATTTTATGGAAGAATACTTAAAAAAATGCTACATACCTGAAAGCCATGAGGATTTGAAATTTTTAGAGCAAATTCAGCCGTTTAGTAAAACAACATATATATTAAAAAGATTTATTGACTACACAGGAATTCTCATAATTTTTTTAATCACATGGCCAATAATGGTTTATGCAAGATATAAAATCAAAGAACAATCTCCGGGAACTAGTATATTTAGGCAATTAAGAGTCGGACAAAATAATAAAGAATTTAAGTGTGTAAAATTTCGTTCGATGTACTTGGATGCTGAAAAAAATGGCGCTCAGTTTGCCAGCAAAAACGATCCAAGAGTATTTAAATGGGGCGAAACTATGAGAAAATATCGTATAGATGAGCTTCCTCAAATTTTAAATGTACTAAAAGGGGATATGCATTTAATAGGTCCTAGGCCGGAAAGAAAATTTTGGATAAATCAGTTTGAAAAAGCTATACCATATTACTCTGAAAGGCACCTAGTGAAGCCTGGAGTAACCGGCTGGGCGCAAGTGATGTATCCGTATGGCGCAAATGTTGAAGATGCGAGACAAAAGCTAATGTATGACTTATACTATATAAAAAATTGGAGTATATGGCTTGAA
>JAUNLC010000053.1 GCA_030532465.1 Campylobacter sp.
CTTTCTTGTAAATTTCTTTTATTATGATATAAAATTTGACAAAGTTGTTTTTCATTTGGCTTTGTGTGTCGGTAGGGGGGGGTAAATTTGATACTAAAAGAAGGTTAAATGGTGGCCACGAGAGGACTTGAACCTCCGACCACTACCATGTCAAGGTAGTGCTCTACCAACTGAGCTACGCGACCGCTAAGTAAAGGCGTATTGTAACAAGTTAAAGTTAAAATTTGTTTGAAATTTGAAAATTTAGGTTAAATTGTGCGAGCCATTTTGAAAAATTTAGCGCAAAAGCGATCTTGCTAAGGGAAATTTCGCCCTATCAAGCTAAAATTTCCCTATTTTTACACTTTAAAACTTATTTCTTCTTACCTCGTCCACCGCTTTATCTGCCATGCTTTTAACCTCGCTTGCGATAAATTTAGTATCGTCGGCTGATTTTACGTTGGCTTTGGTTAGAGTATCTACCTCCAGCACGGATTGGCTTATCTGCGAGATGGCTCCCGTTTGCTCTTTTATGCTGTCGCTCATCTCGTTTATGCTTTGAACGAGTATGTTGATATTTGCCTCTATCTCGCTAAGCGATTTTTGAGTGCGTTCGGCGAGATTTCTTACTTCGTCCGCAACTACGGCAAATCCTCTGCCGTGCTCACCTGCACGAGCCGCCTCTATCGCCGCATTTAGCGCAAGAAGGTTTGTTTGATCGGCCACATCTCTTATGATGTCGATTACATGCTGGATATCTTCGCTTTGTTTTATCACCTCTTGAGATCTTTGGCTGATAGAGTGCATGGATGCGCTCATCTGCTCTACCGCCGCCGCACTTTCTTCTAAGCTGCCGGCTTGCTTTCTGGCTCCTTCATCTAAATTTTGAACAATACCGGTTAAAAATACCGCCTTTGCGTTTAGAGTGTCGGCGTTATCTAGAGTGTTTTTAAGCATATTGGATACGACATCGCCCATTTTATTAACGCCCTCTATCATCGCTTTTATCTCGCCCTCTATTTTTGAGTCCGCATTTACTCTTGGGGTAAAATCGTTGTTGGAATATGTGTTTAGGGTGTTGGTAACATCTTTTAAATTTTGCGCTATGGAGGCAAACAGAGTGTTTAGCAGGTCTTTAAGCTGCTTTAACTCCGGATTATTCGGTTCGCATCTTAAATTTGAGCCCAAATTTCCTCTTATCATAGTGCTTACGGTGCTATTTACCTCTTCTAGCATATTTGCGTCTTTGTCTATGCCTTGCATGACCTTATCGATGTTTGAGTTGATATCATCAGCCATTTGCGAGAATTCGTCTTTTGTGCTTATGGTGATTTTGTTTGCGCTGGCTGCTTCGTGAGTAACGAATTTAAAAAAGTCGTTAAGCCCGTTTTGAATAACCTTAACAGGCTTTAGCGATCTTTTAAGAACGAAAAATACCAGCAAGGATAAAATCACTATAAATATCACGGCGAGTATCACCTGAGAATAAACTATCGATCTTATGCTGTCGTCTAAAAAATTTCCCGATATGGTAGATACGGCATACCAACCCCTGTCGTTTATCTTGCCTATCTTGGCGTAGGTGTTTTCTCCTCTGGAGTTTGTGTAGTTGATGAATTCATCATCTTTATAAGTGTTGTTTTTTGCGATATTTGCTATGTTTTTGGTCGCTTCGGTTATCTCTCCTATAAGCTTTTCTGTGTGGTGGATTAAAATTTTACCTTCGGAATTTATTATATAGACATAGCTATGATCGGTCTTGCCTATGCTTACTACTTTTTCTATCAACTCGCTAAGAGGCAAATTTACCGCAGTTGCACCGATAAATGCGCCATTTTTCTTGATCGGAGCGGTAAAGGCTATAGCCATCTTTTTATCGCTAACGGACATATGAGGCTCTGCATAAGTGGCTTTGTTTAGACTTTTTGCCGCTTTATACCAGCCTCTGGTTCTTGGATCATACCCGTCGGCCGCACTTTGAGTTTTACCGTTTGATCTATACATCATGGATGTTTCATATCCTGCGTAAGCAAGCATACTTCCGCTTAATTGTTTGGAGATTTGCAGGTATTTTGTCATCTCCTCTTCGCTGTAATCTTTATCGCTTATAAACTCGCCCATATACTTGATAAACTGCTCTTTGTCGTGAAAGATATTTGCTACATCTTTTAAAATTTGATCTTGAGCTTTATTCATAAGATATATTGTTTTATCTTTTGTTATATCGTAGCTAAAATACGATATGGCAGAGAAAGAAAGTGCTAAAGACAGCACTAGTATAAGCGTAATTTTATTTGCGATTGATCTCAAATTTATCCTTATTTGTATTTAAATTTTTAAAAAAAGCGGATTATAGCCAAGCATAAATAAAAAGCAAATAAAACTTATAAATTAAATTTATGATAATTAAAACTTATTTAACATAGGCTATTTTGGCGATTAAAATCGGCTTTTATAAAGCTTTTTATATTGATAAATTTGAGAAATCAATTTAGTTTTTATATTTAAACTTATATTAACTAAAACATTAATATGTTAAAATCTATATTAAATTTCATCTTAAAATAAGGAGAGGCGATATGCAAAAACACACTCTATCAAGACGTGATTTTGTAAAATTTGGAGCAGTAGGTGCCGGAATGTTGGCTTTTAGCGGTATAAATGCACAAGCGGCTGTAGCACAAAAAGATGTAAAATTCGATGAAGAATTTGATGTCGTTGTGATAGGTTCCGGTTTTGCAGGGCTTGCCGCAGGGGTTAAAGCTGCCGAACGTGGCAAGAAGGTTCTCATCCTTGAAAAGATGGGGCGCGTGGGCGGAAATTCGGCGATAAACGGCGGAGTTATGGCTGTTCCTATGAATAAGGTTCAAGAAAAAAACGGTATAAAAGATTCAGCCGAGCTTTTTAAAGAGGACTGCTTAAAAGCGGGCTTAAACATAAATCACACCGAGCTTCTTGATACGATTGCCGCTAGAGCTAACGACGCTTTGGAATTTGTAGTTAAGCACGGAGCGCAGTTTAAAGATAGCCACAACGCTTGGATGGGCGGACACAGCGTGGCTAGATCGATGATAACCACAAATGATAGCGGTTCGGGCATAGTTCAGCCTTTGGCTGCGGCGTTTGAGAAATTTGCGGGCTGCAAGCTTTTAAAAAGAACTAAAATGGATGATTTTGTCGTAGATGACAGCGGTAGAGTCGTAGGGGTAACCGCAAGAGAGGAGTATAAATTTGACGGCAAGCTCTTTAGCGACGACCTTGAAAACACGAGCGGAACTAAAAAGGCGTTTAAGGCAAAAGACGGCGTTGTGCTAGCATCAGGCGGCTTTTGTAACGATAAAATTTTAAGAAAACTGCAAGATCCAAGAATCCCTGATAATGTGGATTCCACAAACCATCAAGGCGCAACCGCGGGCGTGCTTTTAAAGGCATTAAAGCTAGGCGCTATGCCGGTTCATATCGACTGGATCCAGTTTGGTCCGTGGGCTAGCCCTGATGAAAGAGGCTTTGGCTCGGCTCCTATCCTCACTCAACAAGGCACCTTTAAATACGGCATAGCGGTTGACGTAAAGACAGGCAAGCGATTTATGAACGAGCTAGCCGATAGAAAAACCAGAGCGGACGCGGAGTTTAAGATACTCGTAAAAGATCCTAAGGCTTTCCCTGTGACATTTACGACCAAAGAGGGCTTTAGAGAGCTTAACCCTGAGCTTGTAGAAAAGGCGATGACAAGCGGAGTTATGAAGGAATTTGCCACTCTTGATGATCTAGCTAAAAACTACGGAGTTCCGGCCGCCGAGCTAAAAGCAAGTGTCGCTAAATACAACGAAGGCGTAAAAGCGGGTAAAGATGAGTTTGGCAAAAAAGTAGATCAGCTAAAAGGCGAGGGCATCAAAGAGAGCGGTCCTTACTACGCGATCAGACTATCGCCAAAACCTCACCACACCATGGGCGGACTTAAGATAAATACAAAAGCTCAAGTCATAAGCTCCGATACGAACGCGCCTATAGCTGGACTTTACGCAGCGGGCGAGATCACGGGCGGCACACACGGAGCAAGCCGCTTAGGAAGCAACGCGATAACCGACTGCATAGTCTTTGGTATGATTGCAGGAGAGAATTTATAAGTGAATTTGAGGCGTCCAAGCGGCGTCTCAATCTCTTTAAATTTGTAGTTTAAATAGCCGCAAAACTACTTTGCTATATCATCTAAGCTGAAATTTTCATCTAAAATTTTTACGCCGAGTTGCTTTAATGCTCTTGCCGTAAAGCCGTTGCCAATTTTAAGGGTCTTGCTAAAGCTTCCGTCATATATAAATTTGCTTCCGCAACTTGGGCTTTTGGATTTTAAAACGGCAAATTTACAGCCGTTTTTTAAGGCTAGATCGGCGCAAATTTTAGCCCCTTTTAAAAACTGCTCGGTTACGTCCTTGCCGCTTTTTGTAAAGACTTTTTGATCTTTTATCTCGGCTATCTCTCTTGGAGTTTTAAGCCCGCCAAGCTCTTCGGGGCATACGGATAAAATTTCATAGTCTAAAGCAATATCTTTAAATTTGCTCTCAAGCTCGTCTGTTTGGTTGTTTGAGCCGTTGTATTTGCAGTTTATGCCAAGTAGGCACGCACTTACTAAAATTTTCTCTTTCACTTGCAATCTTATAAATTCGGAAATATTATATCTCGCTCTTCAAGCTTTTTAAATTTGCAAGTATCGCCGTAAATTCGCTTTAAAAACTCGTTGTTTATGATATCTTTTACGCTGCCTCTGGCGACCACTTCACCCTTGTCAAATGCCACGACCTCATCGCAAAACCACAAAATATGGTTTGGCTCATGCGTGCATATCATGATCGTTTTGCCCTCGCTTGCGATCTTTTGCAAAATTTTCCAAAGCAAAATTTGGTTTTTAAAATCAAGCGCGGACGTCGGCTCATCAAGCAGCATCAAAGGCGTTTCTTGCGCCAAAGCACGCGCGATAAATACGAGCTGGCGCTGCCCGCCGCTAAGCTCGCTCATGCGCTTATCCGCAAGGTGAGATATGCCGATAAATTCCATCGCTTCGCGCACTATCTGCTTATCTTTTTTGCCGGGACCAAATATGCTCTTAACGTGCACGGAGCGTCCCATCAGCACGATATCCTTTGCGCGAAAAGGGAAATTTAGCTCTAAATTTTGAGCTACATAGGCGATATTTTTAGCTAGCCAAGATGAGTCCTTGCGGTTTGAAACCTCCGAATTTATGAGGATCTCGCCGTCTTTAAGTTCTAAGAAATTCATACAGCAGTTAAAAAATGTGCTCTTTCCGCTTCCGTTTGCCCCAAGCAGACCGCAGATGGTGCCTCTTTTAACGCTTAAATTTATGTTTTTAAGCGCAAAATCCCCATAGCTAAACGATAAATTTTTAGCCTCAAGCATATTTGAAAAACTCATTTTAACAGCTCCTTTGCCTTGCTTCTTAAAAGCACTATCAAAAACGGCGCGCCCACAAGCGAAGTGATGATACCAACGGGAATTTCAGCCATCGTTATCGTGCGCGCTAAGGTGTCGCAAACCAGCAGATAAATCGCGCCCAAAAGCCCCGCTATCGGTAGCACCCAGCGGTTATCGGGTCCTATTAAAAGCCTTGCTACGTGCGGCATGATAAGCCCTATCCATGCGATTATACCGACATTTGCCACGCAGGTTGCGGTCATGAGCGTGGCTATGACGATAAAGATAAATTTGTATCTCTCCGGATTTATACCAAGGCTTTTTGCTTGATTATCCCCTAAAGAGAGCAAATTTAGCTTCCAAGAAAGCGCGCTTAAAACCGCAAAACATACGGCGATAACTGCCAAAATTTCGCCAAGCGCGTCCCATTTGGAGTAGTATAGCCCACCCATCATCCAAAACGTTATCTCGCGAAGTTGCGCATCCTCGCTTACATACTTGATGATGGAAACGCCCGCCGAAAATATCGAGCCCACGATCACGCCTGAAAGTATAAGCCCAACCACGGGCACTATACCGCCGTTTCGCGCCAAAGTGTAAGATAAAAATACCGCTAAAAGCGAAAACACAAACGCGCTTGCCGTTATGCTTAGGAAAAATCCCGCAAATATGATCCCAAATGCCGCTCCAAGCGCAGCTCCCGAGCTAGCTCCTAGTATAAACGGCTCAACAAGCGGGTTTCTAAAACAGGCTTGATATACCGCGCCCGCGTTTGATAGGGCAAAGCCGATGATGGCTGCGGTTAAAATTCGAGGCATCCTGATGTCAAAAACTACGATCTGATCCATCTTGCTTATACCTGAAGCCTCTAAGTCAAATAGCTTAAGCCCAAGCACGCCGATTATCTTGCTAACGGAAATTTTATAGTCCCCAAGCATGAGCGCCGCGACCATGCAAACGGCAAGTATCGCGACGAGAAAGATTAAAAATATATATTTTGATTCGAATTTAGACTTAGCCTGCTCGCTAGAAGTCATCTTCCACGGTCCAGTCTAAAATTTGCTCGCTTCTTAGAGCCTTAGCCGTAGCCTCATCTACGCCGTAAACGTCCTGATAAAATTTAAGCACAAACTCATGAACCTTGATGTCGCTAAATAGCTTTGGATACGCGGCTTTTGCGATGATTAGCATGTCGATCGGGTATTCGACGCGTCTAGCGCAGTTCATCGGCGACCAAGGCATCGCATATACGCGTTTGTTTTGCACCGCTTTTAGCTCGCCAAGCTTTTCAAAATCAGGAGAGTCTAAAAGCTCGCTTGCAGGGTGATAGCCGTTTGATGTAGGAAGCACGATCACATCGGGATTTATAGCATAAAGCTGCTCGGTGCTTAAGATCACGTTTGTGCCCTCGCCCGTAAATGCGTTTTTAGCGCCTGCGACATTTTGCATGATGAAGGATTCAGGCGTATTTACGCCAAATGCTGTCGCCATACCGCCGTTTTTACGGACATTTGGATTAAGCCCCATATATAGCATGCTTACTTTTTCGCTATCTTTTAGTTTTGAAGTTCGCTCCTCGATGAGCTTTTGAGTGCTGTCAAGGTAGCTAAAGAGCTTAAGAGCCTTTTCTCTTTGGTTAAACACGTCGCCAAGAACTCTCATCTCCTCTTTCATTGTTGAAATTTCAGCCCCTTTAGGCGCGTAGATCACTACAAGCGGAAGTCCAAGAGCTTCGATGGTTGAGATCGTCTTTTCAACCGCATCTTTGTTTGAGCCTCTAAGCGTGCAGTCTCCGACGCGAAGGATGACGAGTTGCGGATTTTCGTTGGCTAAATTTTCAAAATTTATCACGTTTCCTTGCGGTGAATTTATGCAAGTAAGCTCATCAAGCCAAGGGTGAAGATACTTCATTGTGTTCCAGCCGCGAAGCGTGTAGCTCTCGCCCGAGCGTCTTGTGAAGGAGTATTTGTAGTCTCTTTTCATCGACCAAGAGCCGATAACTTTGACCTTGTCAATCACGCCAAGATGCGTCATAACCCCTTCAACAAATCCATCATCGATAGTCGCTATCTTAGTAAGCGGCTCGGCGATCTTTACCTCTACGCCACGCATATCTTTTATGACGCTAGTGCCAAATGCCAAATTTATAACCATAAAAATAGCTAATAAAAACCTCATAAATCCCCCTTCTAACGATAAATTTTAGCTTGTATGATAGTAGCTAAAATATGATAAAAAGTAATTTAATATTATTTACACATATTTTTTGATTATTAGTCTTATTTAAGAAGGGCGAAATTTAAAAATTTATCTGCAAATTTAAGGCTTTAAAAGCATATCCATACTATACTTTACTAAATTTTAAAAGCAAAATTTAAGGCTAAAAATGGATAGAAAAGAGCTCTTAAAAGATGTCCGAAAAATAGTCGTTAAGGTCGGCACCTCAACGCTTACTAAAAGCGACGGCAAGCTAAACGAAGATAAGATAAAGCAAATAGTTGCAAATTTAAGCGCTCTAAGCGATATGGGGCATGAAATTTTGCTTGTGACTTCAGGCGCGGTCGGAGCAGGTATGGGGCAGTTAAATTTGGCTCAGCGACCAAAGAGCTTAAGCCAAAAGCAAGCCGTAGCAAGCGTGGGGCAAGTAGCGCTCATACATCTTTATCAAATTCTTTTTTGGGCGCACTCAAAGACTATCGCGCAGCTTTTGCTGACAAAGGGCGATTTTAGCGATCGTCAAAGGTATCTAAACGCCAGAAACGTCTGTAACGCTTTGCTTGATAAAAAGATAATTCCAATCATAAACGAAAATGACGCCGTGGTCGCCGATGAGATAAAAGTCGGAGATAACGACACGCTCTCAGCCCTTGTTGCGGGGCTTATCGACGCTGATTTGGTTATCATACTAAGCGATATCGACGGGCTTTATGATAAAAATCCAAGCAAATTTAATGACGCCAAACTTATAAATTTGGTGCAAAATATCGATGAAAAAGTTGTAAGTATGGCAGAGGGTGAAGGGAGTAAATTTGGCACGGGCGGTATGAGAACGAAGATAACGGCTGCTAAGATGGCTACAAAGATAGGGGCTAATCTCATCATCACAAACGGAAAAGATCCTGCAAATATCTTGCGGGCGGTTAGCGGCGAGGAGATAGGAACTCTGTTTTTAAGATGTGATAAGAGGATAAATTCTCGCAAATACTGGCTTGCTTACGGCACCTCTCAAAAGGGAAATTTGATAATCGATGAAGGCGCGCTTAGAGCGTTAAAAAACGGCAAGAGCCTGTTAAGCGCAGGAGTAAGCTACGTGGAGGGCGAGTTTGAGCGCGGGCAGGTTGTTAAAATCAGCTCTAACGCAAAGCTCGTGGCAAAGGGCATAAGCAACTACTCTTCAAGCGAAATCGCGCTCATTAAGGGGCGAAAAAGCGAGGAGATAGAGGAAATTTTAGGACATAAATACGACGATAGCGTCGTGCATATAGATAATTTGATGTTGGTTTAGGCGAGGATGTAGTGATTGATTTTGCTTGCAAAGGCTTGGCTTTTGACGCAAACATTATTGTTTAACAGCCTTGAAGCCTCCTTTTCTGCTTCATCAATATTCTTTGAATTGCTTATGGTATCAAAAAGGAGTTGGTACATTAAATCCTGAGCGCCCCTTATTACATTTGTAGGATCGCCTTTATACAAGCCTTTTGAGATGTTTGCTATATACCCGGCATACTCTTTTAACTTATCCTCTATAAACTTCTCTTTGTTGAAATTTGACACTTTTACTCCTTGATG
>JAUNLC010000010.1:0-32120 GCA_030532465.1 Campylobacter sp.
TCATAATGGCTTGAAGTAGCGCTTACAAAATAAGAGCCAAGCGTAGTTCCGCCTGTCCATTTAAATACGCCTTTAAAAAATAGCTCTTCACCCGTAAAAGACTCCGCAAGTTTTAAAACCTCAGCATGTGACTTACGAAGTAGCTCCTTCGCCTCTTTTAAAGAGGTATTTTGATGCTTCTTCCAAAGCTCCATATTCATATCGCCATAAGTCTTCCAGTTATACGGCGCGGGTAAAAACGGTTTTTCTACTCCATTTTGATTTGAATCAACCCAGTTTAAAACAAGCTTATGCCACTCATAAAGATGGATTAAAACATCTCTTAAATTTTTATCTCTGCGCCAATGCGCCTCTTTCTTCTTCTCGTCCTTTGAAAAATCAAACGCAGTATTTAGCTCCTGATCCGTGAGATTTGAGATTGAAAGCTCAAGCTTTGCATAATTCTTGATCGCCGCACTTATTAAATCACTTTTTGTAATCGGTCTTGGCATAGCACCCCCTACTTTACACAATACCTTAAAATCGTTTTTAACTTATCTTCCGTCACTCTATCTTTACTGTTTAGATAAATTTCGCGATGAAGACCGCCGCTTCTTACTAGTCCCGATTCTTTTATGAACGCATCCATTTTTACAAAAGACTCAGGCTCGCTATCATAACTTCCGATATGTAAAATTTGAACCGACTTCCCGTCTTCTATACTTTTAAAAACTATTTCGTCATATAAATCGCTTGACTTTTTCTTTCTTACTTTCTCAATCGCATTATCAAAAATCTCTCGTGTAATAAAGTCAGGTTGTTTAATCATAATAGTATATTTGAGTTTACTCTTATCCAACTCTTCGCCTTGCGCCTTTTGCCAAATACCCTCTAAAGGATAGACCGTAAAACCCATGATCTTACCTTCCGCATCATCTTTCATCAAGGTCTTATATAACATTTTTATAGAATAAGCAAGCGAATACAGAGCCGACACTCTAGCGGAAAAATCCTCTTCGTTTGGATTGCCTGCACCTTTTATAGTGATAAATTTTTGAGCCGGTACCTCTACAAGTCGGGGAGTTTGTTTTGCGCCATATAAATTTTTCTCGCTCTTTTTCCATTCATACTTCATCTTATTTTACCCCATTACGTCTTGTTGTTCGCGATTTAAATGCATAAATTATAGTTTAAAATATCGAATATGGGCGAAATACTCTATAAACAAGCGGGTTTTAATCAAAATTTAAGCCTAAATTCCGACCGATATTAATTCTTAGGCGCCAACCTCACTTTATGATATTTTCAAGCGCTCCGATACCTTCTATCTCGCAACGCACCACGTCGCCACTCTTTAGAAATTTAGGCGGCTCAAGTCCCATGCCAACTCCGCTTGGAGTGCCAAGAGAGATGATAGTGCCTGCTTTTAGCGTCATCGCTTGGCTTAACTCGGCGATTACATACCTTTCATCAAAGATCATTTTTGAAGTATTTGAGTTCTGTCTAAGTTCACCGTTTACATAGCATTTGATAGCCAAATTTGCGCTCTCAAGCTCATCAGGCATCACCACAACAGGACCCATCGCGCAGTGAGTATCAAGCGACTTACCGAAATAAAACTGCTTATGGCGAATTTGCAAATCCCTCGCGCTAAAATCATTTAATATCGTGTAGCCAAAGATATATTCGCCCGCCTCTTTTTCGCTTACGTTTTTAGCGTCTTTTTTTATGATGAGTGCAAGCTCAACTTCGTAATCAAGCTTTTGAGTCACGTTTTCATGAGCTAAAATTTGACCCTTATGACCGATCGCCTCATTTACTCGCTTTGAAAAATAGACCGGATATTCGCGCGCTGCGTCAAATTTTTCGCCCTTAAATTTAGCCGATTCCTTGGCATGCTCCATATAGTTTATGCCTAGACAGATGATGTCTTGGCGCGGAGTTATGATAGGCGCAAGTAGCTTTGCTTCATTAAATTTAAGCCTGGACGTTTGCGTCTCAAACTCTCTTAAACGCTCATAATCAGCGATTTTAGCACACTCTATAAACTCGTTTAAATCTTTAAATTTTAAACCCATCTCATCAAAGCTAAAAATCGAACCGTCTTTTGTTAAAATGCCTGATTTTAGGCTGTCTTCTTTAAATGTTACAAATTTCATTCATACCCTTTTCAAACTCTATCATCTTAAATCTCTCGCCCAAAAACTCGGGACTTGTTAAGAATTTAAACTGCTTTAAAAAGCTTTTATAAGCGCTCTCGCCACCATTTTTTAGCACGTATTCAAGCACATCCGCACAACCAAATTCAACTAAAGCCAAGCTTTGCTTTTTAAAGCTTTTAAACTTAAGCCCCGAGTCTTCAAACGCCTTTTTAACCTGCGCAAAATTCACATCATAGGTTATATCGCTTACTCCAAAAAACTCTTTTAAATTTTTGATTTCAAGCAGGTTAAATACATTATGCTCTTTATAAACTCTAAGCGTTATATCGCCTCTTGAGCCCATATCTCCGTAATCAAAGCCGATAAATTTAAGCCTCTTTGCAGAATTTACGACATCTCTTGCAAATTCGCTTAAACCAAGCGCTATCTCGCCTTTTTTGATGCCAAATTTTTTACACGCCGATAAAATTTCGCTATCTGCGCTACTCCAAAAGAGGTTATCGTTTTTTACGTAAAGCATTTTACCTTCATCGACCGCTTCACAAGCAAAGCAGTCAAGCAGCTCGTTTGAAATAAAAAAAGCTTCGTTAAATTTACACTCTTTTAAGCTTTTAAAGTGGCTAATCTCAACCTCATCGCCAAATTTTCGCTTTAAATTTTCAGCTTGAATTTCACGTAAATTTTCATGCGGTTCGATGATGTTAAATTTCAAAGTTTTTAAAATTTCAGGTCTAAAAGTAAAAATTCCGCTTATAAAATCACAGATCATAGAGCCGTCATTTGCGCCTATCTCAACGATATTTGCATGCGGTGAAAACTCGCCCTTTTTAACCAAATTTAAAAAATGATATGCAAGAGTAACGCCAAAAAGCGGTCCAACGCTAACGGAGGTATAAAAATCCCCGCCCTTTCCTACTCGAAACGGGGATTTGTAGTAGTTTTCATTTAGCCAAGAGTTAAAATACGAGCTAAATTTTATACTCACCAAGAGCCTTTTTAAGCCTTTTAAAGCCCTCTTTCATCTCTTTTTTCGTGATATTAAGCGGCGGAAGAAATCTAAGCGTACTTGTGCCTGATTTTAGCGCCAAAACGCGATTTTTAGCGGCTAACTTGATGATGTCGGCTAAATTTACGCCATCATGCAGCACTAGCCCAAGCATAAGTCCAAGTCCCTCTTTTCGCTTGATTATTTTTGGAAATTTGGCGCAAAGCTCGTCTAAATTTTCATTGAAAATTTCTATGGTTTTATCTAGTTTTCCGCTTTTTTTAAGCTTTTTTAGCTCGTCTAAAACGCTTAAAGAGGTTGCGGTAGCCAAGAAATTTCCGCCAAATGTCGAGCCGTGATCGCTAGGTTCAAAAATTTCTTTTCTACTTACGCAAGCGCCTATAGGCACGCCGCCTCCAAGACCTTTGGCAAAGGTTATGATATCAGGCTTTATGCCGTAAATTTTAGAGGTTACAAACTCTCCCGTTCTAAACACGCCGCACTGCACCTCATCGGTTATAAGAAGCAAGTTTTTCTCTTTTAAAACTTTTGCAAGACGTGCTACTTCGCTCTTATCAAGCGCGTTTATACCGCCCTCGCCTTGGACTAGCTCGATCATAACCGCAACGGTTTTTTCGCTTATATTTTCAATGATCTCATCGATACTATCAAAAAATTTAAACCCATCGATGTAAGGAGCGTAAATTTCGGGATGAAATTTATCCTGTCCCGTTAGCTTTAATGTCGCCAGGGTTCTTCCGTGAAAAGAATTTGCAAGAGTTATGATCTCAAATTTCTTCTCTTTAAAATTTACAAAGCCGTATTTTCTGGCTAGCTTTATAGCGCATTCGTTGGCTTCCGCGCCCGAATTACAAAAGAAGCTAAAAGCCTTATATCCAAGCAATTTTGAAATTTGCTTTGCGAGCTTTTCTTGCGGATAGATGTGATATAAATTTGAGCTGTGAAGAATTTTATTTGATTGCTCGTTTATCGTTTTAACAAGCCTTTTGTGAGCGTGACCTAGCGAATTTACGCCTATGCCGGATGTAAAATCGACAAAATCTCTACCCTTTTTATCAAACAAAACAGCACTCTCGCCCCTTTGAAATTCCAAATCAAATCTTGCATAAGTGTTTAAAAGATACATCTTTACTCCTTTTAATCAAGTGTCGGCAAATGCCAGCCTCTATAGTAAGCCAAAAGCCTAAAAACCACACCGAAGGCAAAAAGCCCTATTATCCACCATACATTATTAAGTCCAAAGTGATGCATACCAAAATATACAGCTCCTACCACGATACTAACG
Organism: Campylobacter sp.; assembly: GCA_030532465.1. Lineage (GTDB taxonomy): Bacteria > Campylobacterota > Campylobacteria > Campylobacterales > Campylobacteraceae > Campylobacter_A. The sequence goes on from JAUNLC010000010.1 coordinate 4,433, forward strand.
GTAGCATAAAGGCCTGTTTTTAAAAACCAAGGAACCTCGTTAAACAAAACATCGCGCAAAATTCCTCCACCGACTCCGTTGCAAAGCGCAAGCATCACAACTCCAAAGATATTATATCCATATTGCAAAGCTATGATCGATCCAACAATGGAAAAGCTTACCAAATCCACAGCGTCCGTTGTTACAAATAGAAATTTCTTCTCTATATCGCTACGTTTGTGAATTCTAAACGCGGCTGACAAAAACAGCATAACTATAACTATAATGCAAGGCATGTAGTGGGTAAACGAGTATAGCGGTCTGGAGACTATGGTATCTCTCATAAATCCTCCGCCAAGCGCCGTTAATAAAGCCGAGACAAATATGCCTAGCCAGTCGCATTTTCTCTTGACTGCGAACAAAAACCCGCTAACCGCCGCAGAGGCGATACCGATATATTCGGGTATCAAAAAAATTTGTAAATCGTCCATACAAGCTCTAAGGTTAAAAATTTAAAGAGTATTTTACACGCTTAAGCTATAAATTCGGTTGAAATTTGAAAATTTAATGCTTGCTAAGCCAAATTTAAAAGGCGACTCTAAACTCGGTCATGCCGCCACTACTTTTGCAGCTTATCTTAAATTTAAGCTCGTCGCAAAATTTCTTAACGATATTAAGCCCTATGCCAAAGCCTCCGCTAGTCTCGTCAAAGCGGGTATAAAGATCAAAGATATGGGGCAAATTTTCTTTGGCTATACCCTGCCCGCTATTTGTTACGACAAGGGCTTTTTTATCAAGCTTAACGCTTATAAATCCGTTTTCGTTGCAGTATTTTACGGCGTTACTAAGAAGATTATCGACTATCTTTCGCACCTTAAATTTTGAGGTTACAAGCGTGACATCTTTTATATCGGAGCTTAAATTTATGCCCTTTTGCTTTAAATTTATCGAGAAAAACTCCAGCCGCTCATTTACGACATGAGCCAAATTTAGCTCTTCGTTCTCTTCGTATTTTTTATTTAGTCTTAAGATGGTTAAATCCTCGTATAAATTCGAGATAGTTTGAGCCGCGGTTTTAATGTTTCCAAGATATTTGTCAGGATCGGTTTTAAACAGCTCTATACTCATCAAAATCACGCTTAACGGGGTATTTATCTCGTGAGTGGTATCTCTTATAAATCCGTCTAAAAACTCGATTTTAGCATAAAGCGGACGTAATGAAAGCCTGATGATAAGATAAGCTATAAGCAAAATCGCCGCCAAAACACCCAGCGAAACAACCAAAATTTGAGCCTTAAGCGCTAAGAGTTTTACATTAACATCAGCTCGCTTTATAGCCACCAGATACTCGTTTGCTCCGTGCCTATCGCTTACTCTAAACTGAACTATATTTTTATCGCTATCCATATGGTTTCGCCCCATGCCCTTTTTTGGCTTAAAGTCATCTTCTATGACCTCGCCTGTTTTTAAATTTATCACATAAGCATCCATATCATCAAAATCATCGTCATCAAGCTTGCCGTTATTGTGAAGTTTGATCTGAAGTTCGCGTTTAAAATCCCTAAAATCAAAAGCGTCCTTGTCTAAGATAAAGTGCTTTTCTCTCTCGTAAAATACATTTCCGAAAAATACCAAAAATGCCACGCTTGTTAGAAAATATAGCAAAAATATAGGCAAAACGTGGCGTTTTTTAAACATATTTATATCCTAACTTAGACGCGCTTACTATGCGCTCTTTGCCTAAAATTTTTCTTAGTTCGTTTATATATACGCGCAGACTAAGCTCGCTTGGAGTCTCGTCATAGTCCCAAATTTGCTCGTAAATTTCCTCTCTTGATATAAATTTGTCCCTATTTTTAAGCAAAATAGTTAAAAGTCTGGATTGCTTTTTGGATATCAAAACGCTCTTGCCGTCTTTATACAAAACCCCTTGCTTCATATCAAAGCTGAAATTTTCATCAAGCTTTTCAAACTCGTTAATGTTATGCACGAAAGTTCGTTTCAGGATATTATTTACTCGTAAAAGCAGCTCTTTAAGCTCGAAAGGCTTTTTGATATAGTCGTCACATCCGCTTAAAAAGCCCTTTTGAAGATCGTTTATCGTGTTTAAAGAGGTGGTAAATATGCAAGGGGTTCCTTTGCCCGTCGCGCGAAGCTCCTTAAGCAGCTCAAATCCGTTTCCGCCTATGATCTTTACGTCAAATATCCATAGATCAAAGCCGCTCTCGTAAGCCAGATCAAGCGCTTTTTCATAGCTTTTTACTCCGATAACTTCAAAATTTTCACTTTGCAGATACGAACACATCATATCAAGCAGCATAGCCTCATCTTCAACTACCAAAATTTTAGCCACAAGCGCTCCTTAAAGTGAAATTTATCGGATATTACCCTTTTTGTTTTTAACAAATTATAAAGTCGGTCAAATTTAAAGCGCCATGGCCTCACCTTAAGTAAGATGAAGCCATAGTTCAAACCGCTATTTCATACAAGGACCAAGCCCAAAGCCTTGGTTATAACCCATACCTCTTCCTTGTCCTTGAAAATTACCTGCACCTTTGGCATATCCTCGCATACAATTGTTATAGCCTTTGTTTGCATACTTGCCATATCCCGTGAAAAACCCCATAGTGTGAGCATCTTTTACGCTCATAGAGTCAAGCTTATCGCTCATAAGCCCTCTATACTCTTGCATAAATTTCACCCTTTCATCCGCACTCATCGCCGACATCTTCTTTTGCATCTCATCTCTAAACTCACCCCTTATATCCATCGCGTCCAAATTTAGCTTGCCGGCTCTTTTATGAATTTCAAAAGATATATCGCTAAGGGTTTTAGCATCGGCTTTTGCTATCTTTGCGTAAAGATCGGCATTTGAACTCTGCTCTAAAGAGCCTGCAAACAAACTTGTCGCAACCAAAGCTGCGATTAAACCTAACTTTTTCATCTTATCTCCTTTAAATGAATTGATAAGGTGATTGTAAAGAAAAGTTGTGAAGAAAAAGTTAAGCTAAATTTATACCATAACTTATTTCATAAATATTTTTTATTTTATGCTTTGGTTTTTTGTAAATTTTTGAGTTGTAAAATTTGTGAGTATATAGCAAATTTGACCGAAATAGCTCGGTCAAATTTTGAAGTTATTAGATTTAAATTTCTATGATCTTAAGCCCTAATTCTTGAGCCTCTTTAACGCTTAAATTTAGCACTTTTTCATTATATCTAGCTACAAATTCCTCTTTAAAATTTGCTTGTTCGGTCTGGCTAAGAGCAGAAATTCTTTTATCAAATTCACTTTTAAAATCTTGCTTTGAACTATCCGCTTCGGCTATCAGCTTGCCGGCTCTTTTGTCTATCTCAAACGATATTTCGCCCAAAGTTTTAGCATCGGCGGTTTTTATCATTTTAGCAAATCCACACGACTGAGCCTTGTCAAATTTCGCACCCAAGTAGGCCTTAAGAGCAACTAATATACTCATGATTTTTAATCTTTTCATATTTTCTCCTTATAAAAGTTATGAAAAGATTTTAAAAAGAAGTTGTGAAGAAAAAGTGAAGTCTTAAAACAGCGCGTTTATCTTTTTTATAAAGCCCATCGGATCGACCTGAACTCCGTTTACGATAACTCCAAAGTGAAGGTGCGGTCCGCTAACCCTGCCGCTTGCTCCGCTTAGCCCGATAATTTCTCCCTTTTTTACCTTTTGATTTAACTTGACGCCAATCTTGCTTAGATGATAATACTGAGTATAAATTCCCTCTCCGTGATCTATGACTACAGAGCCTCCCGCGTAGTATCTATCTTTGGCGATCACGACTACGCCGTCATTGCTAGCTATAACCTGCGTGCCGATAGCTGCGCGAAAGTCGGTTCCCGAATGATAGCTTTTAACCAGCTCGTTAAAAACTCGCGCACTACCAAAGGGGCTTGTGATAACCGAACTCATAGGAGCTATAAACTCGGAGCTAAATTTTAAATTCGGCGTTGATGAAGCGTAAATTTTAGCAGCCTCTTTTCTCTCATCTTCAATTCTTTTTAAAACCTCTTTAGGAGGCTTTATCTTTGAAGGCTCAACAGAGATCTTTTCTCTTTTATAATCTCCTTGCTCTACTTTAAAAATAACGCTAGTCGTAACGCCTTTTAACTCGTTTTTTAAGACAACTTCTCCTTTTTTATGATAGCCTGCCGCAACTATGGCAAATTTTAAATTTTTATCTTTGGGATGAGGATGCCAACTTCTTTTTTTGCCGTCTATAGTTAAATTTCCTGCAAAATTTGAACTTATTTGAGCTATCTGTATATCGCCGTTAATTATGCTTTCAGCAGCGAGTCCTAAACATATCGTTAGTATTAAAATGATCTTTTTCATGTAAATACTTTATATAAATTTAACAAATAGTTTTTAAATTTTATAAAAAAATACTATAATAATGCAATTAGTTTATTAGAAAAAGGAAGTATAAATGAACAAATTACTTAAACTCGCGCTTTGTTTAGCTGCACTATCTCAGTTTGTCTTGGCGGATCTTACTCAAAACCAAAAGGTTAGAACCGCGCTTAATATCCTTGATAGCTTTGGCAGAAGCAACAAAAGCTATAATCTAAAAGAGATTAAAGCGATTGCTATCATTCCAAACATGACAAAGGGCGGCGTTATAGTTACCGGCCATAGCGGAAGCGGAATTTTCGTAGCCAGAAATGACGATAACGAATGGAGCAGTCCCGTATTTATCGACTATAGAGGTGCGGGCGTGGGAGTGCAAGCGGGGTATCAGTCAAGCGATTTGATACTGCTTTTTAAATCAAGCAGATCTTATGACGGATTGGTAAACGGCAAGGGTGCGATAGACGTAAGTGCGGATGCGTCGTTTTTTAAAGCAGGCGTTAAAACAGGGGTGCTGACCGATCTACCTGAAATTTCGGCTTGGGCTACGACTCCTGCTGATAACTCGGGTCTTTTTATCGGCGTTAGCATGAATGTATCAAACATCGTTATAAATAACCAAGATACAAATGATTACTATGAAAGAATTTACAACATAGAAGATATCTATAACAACTCTCCAAAAGAGAGCAGATACACTCAAAAGTTAAAAGAGGTAATACTTAAATATTTTGATTAGAATTTAGAGGATATGGTTTAGTTTTTGGCTAAACCATATAAAGAGATACGAATCTTTTTTTGTTGATCGGAGAAAATTGAGTCATATACTCAAACGCCTCTTCGTAATCGCCGTCAGTGTATTTTGCAACCTCTTCGATCAGCTCAAAAAGCTCTTCGTCATCCATAGACTCAAAGCTGCCTCTGTTTTCTAAAACTTCCAGCAACACGGCGTCTAATTCAAGCTCGTCGTATGTCATTTAATCCCTCGCTTAAAGTTGTTGCGGAATTATGCCAAAAGAAACTTTAATTTTGCTTATTTTTAATCTAAAAAATCTACAAAAATAATTTTATTAAAATCTTAAATTTATAAGTAAATCAGCTTATTTGACTATAATATAAATTATGATAGCGATTATAAATTCTACGGTTGAGACTTATATTTTTTATCGGCACAAGGTCAAGGCATATGCAAAATTTTGAAAAATTTTATTCAAAATTTTCAGAGTTCTTAAAAGACTTCAACTACAAAAATTCTATTCAAAAAGAGAGAATTTTAAAGCTTCTCTACATCAGTGAAAATCACCTCAGCGCAGTTGAAATTCAAGCTCTTTTTTACGATAAATTTAAAGAAAATATAAGCCTAACCTCAATCTATCAGTTTTTAAGTTTTCTTGAAGAGATCGGTCTAGCCATAGGATTTGAAGAGGGCGGAGTTAAAAAATTTGAGCTAAATTTAAAATCGCACCACGATCATCTCATCTGCATTAAATGCGGCAAAATAGTCGGTTTTTGCGACGAGATAATCGAAAAAAGACAAGAAGAAATTTGCAACAAAAAAGAATTTAAGATACAAGGACACACCATGATACTTTACGGAGTTTGTTTAAAATGTCAAATTTGATCATAAAATCACAGATAAAAGGTCGCGCTAGACTTAAATCAAAAGAGTTTACGCGAATGAATTTAGAAAAGATAACTAGAATTTTAGAAAAAAAGGTAAAAAGCGTCAGGCTTAACCACCACTGCAACTCTTTAATTATATATTTTGACGAGCAAAAGATAAATTTAGATGAAATTTTATTAAATTTACAAAAGAGCTTTAAAAACTTAGCTCTACCTCAAAATTTAAGCGGAAATCAAAACTCGAATTTAAAGCTTGCCATCTCAGCTCCCGCTTCAAAGGCCTGTCTTGCCTGCAAAGCAGAAGAAAAAAAGAGCTGGAAGATAAAGCTTTTGAAATTTTCGGCTCTAACGCTAATTGCAGGAGCAATTTTTGTAAAAGAGCATATTTTATTAACCCCTATCGGGCTTATCTCAAAATTAGCGCTTGGGACTTTGAGCTTGTATCTTGCAACTCCTCTTTTAAAGGAAGGATTAAAAGAGCTTAAGAAAAAACGTATAAGCCTGCAAAGTTTCATCGCATTTGCGCTTATTATCGCTATTTTAGGCGGAGAGGTAACGGCCGCATTTGAGATCATCTACATACTTAGAGCAAGCATGCTTTTTGAAGAGTATACCGCCGATAAATCTCGCAGAGAGATTGAAAATTTAATAAGCCTGGATGCCAAAAAAGCCTATATCTTACAAGGCGATTTAGAGGTTGAAATTCCTCTTGAAGCCGTAAACGAAGGCGATATCATAGTTTGTAGAAGTGGAGAAAAGATCGTAGCCGACGGAATTATAACCTCAGGAAGCGCAGAGATAAACGAGTCTATCATAAACGGGCGAAGCGAGAGCGTGTATAAAAAGAGGGGCGAGAGCGTATTTGCAAACACACTAGTTGAAAAGGGTAGAATTTACATCAAAGTAAGCGCAACGGGAGATGAAACTTACATATCAAGAGTTATTTTGGAAGTAGAAAAGAGCCTTTCAAACAAAAGCAAAAGCGAATTAAGCGCGGATAAACTCGCCAATAGAGTGCTAAAACTAGGATCAGCCTTAAGCGTGGGGACATTTTTTGCCACGGGTTCTTTTTTAAGAGCTTTTAGCGTGATGATAGTGATGAGTTGTCCATGCTCTACCGTTCTTGCTGCAAGTTCGGCGGTAAGTGCGGGTATAGCAAGAGCGGCAAAAGACGGAATTCTCATAAAAGGCGGAGAGTTTTTAGAAAATATAAGCCAAAGCGATGTCTTTTGCTTTGACAAGACGGGAACTCTCACCACAAGCAAACCGATCATGGTTCATTTTGAGCTTAAAAAAGGAGTAAGCAAGGAGGAGTTTTTCAAAATCGCCGCAAGTTGCGAATACCACAACACACATCCTCTTGCCGTATCCATAGCCCAATATGCAAAAAGTCAAAACATATCGCCAAACTCAAAATTTAAGAGCGAAATTTTACCCGGTCTTGGAGTGAGATCGGAGTTTGAAGGAAGCGAGTATCTGCTAGGAAATTTAAATCTGCTTAAAAATCACGGTATAAAGAGGGTAAATTTCAAAGTTGATAAATTTAAAGACGAGGCAAACACCATAGTATATCTTGCAAAAGACGGAGTGGTGCTTGGATTTATGGCATACGAACATGAGATCAGACAAGGAGGCGTAGAGGCTGTCGGTGCGCTAAAGCAAAGAGGCGTAAAAAAGATAGTACTTCTAACAGGAGATGATGAAAAGGTAGCCAAAGCCTTTGCCAAGAGGTTTAAATTTGACGAGGTTTATCACTCTTTAATGCCTGATGATAAGGCTAAAATAGTTAGCGACCTAAAAAAACACGGCAAAGTGGTTATGATAGGCGATGGAGTAAACGACACCTTAGCTATGAGCAAGGCCGATACGGGAGTATCTTTTGCCAGCGGAGGAAGCGAGGCGGCGATAGAAATTTCAAATATCGCCATCACAAACTCTCGCCCGATGGATATAGTAAGGCTTTATGATCTAAGCAAATTTACATTAAAAGTGGTAAATCAAAACTACCAAATAGGCACAAGTACAAATATGATAGGAGCGGCTCTTGGAGCTCTTGGACTCTTAAGTCCCGCCGCAGCCGGGCTGGTTCATATAGCTCATACTGCGGGGATCATCGCAAATTCAGGCAGGATAGGCATAAAAAGTTGATAACGATATGCAAAAAACTTTAAGTTATGCTTAAGTTAATAAAATGGATAATATCGCTTATAAAAAGAAAGATAGAGGTAAAAATTGAGCTCAACACCGAATTTAGTAGCAACGGAAATGATTTTAAGGATAGCATCTTACTTTACGCCTATTCACCATACGTCGGGTCGTCTCAGGGTGCGAGTTAGCAGCAGTATAAAAAACGAAGCGCAAAATATAAACATAAACGACATAGATGAGATGATAAAACGCGTAGAGGGCATAAAAAACGTTAAATTTAACAAACTAATCGGCTCTGTGACTATAGAATACGACAAAGATATCTTTGAGAAAGAAATTTGGGATGATCTGCTTGCAGGTAGAAACATTGATCAAATTTCAGCTAGGATAAACGAACTTGCAAGGGATGTTTATGCAAAATGAAAAATACTATGAAATTTTACTCACAGCCTGCACGCTTGAGTATCGGGGCGTAAAGCTTTATGAAAATTTAAAAGACGAGGATGAAATTTTCTCTCAAATTTTAGCTATCAGAAAGAGCGGACTTGAGCTTTTAAAAAATAGTTATGATTGTAAAGATTACGATAAACAAGAGTGCTTTTTCATACCTTCAAATGATATACAAACCTCTCTTATCAAGGCTCTTAACTACGAGATAGAGCTAAATGCCGCTTATGAAAATTTGACTCAAAACTGCGATGATGAAAATTTAAGAGATATACTTTTTAGACTTTGGGCTACTTCGCATAACGAGTATATAGTCGCTCTTAAAGCTAAGTTGCGCGATGAGCTAAACGATAACTATGCGATCTCAAATTTTAGCGAGGAGAAAAACGAATATAAAAAAGACGATTGCGACGACGATCATGAGAAAAAAGATGAATATAAAAAATACGGATATGAGCAGATAAACGAGAAAATGGGCTTTGGCGGCTTTAACGAAAGATCGTTTAAACAGATGAGCGAGCTTTTGGAAAAAGTGGCTTCAGGACGCGGTTCGCAAGAAGATGTTGCGGCTCTTTTAAATAGTCCTCATATCTCATTTTTCGGAGGGCTTGCGCTTGGCGGCCTTGCCGGAGTATTTTTAAACAATATGATAAACAAGGAAAACAAAGAAGATGATGAACAAAACCAATAATAAAGGATTTAAGATGGCACTACCATTTATAGCGGGAATCGTTGCCGGAGGACTTATCGTAACGGCATTTAACAACAGAAAAAAGGTAAAATCGGCACTTGAGTGCGGTCTTGAAAAAGGCAAAAACGTAGCAAGCGATGTAAAGGAATTTGCCGAGGAGAAATTTGAAAAAATCTCAAAAGAGATCAAAAAAGGTGTTAAAAAAGGCAGAAAAAAGGTAGAAAAAGAGGTTTTAAAGCCTGAAGAAAAACCTGTCGCTACCAAGAAAAAGAGGGCTCCAAGAGCCAAAAAACCTGCCGCACCTAAAGTAGATACTGCAGGCGCTCAATAATGAACGCCCTAACCTCAACCGCGAGACTTCCGCTTGATCATATGATAAGCGGGGCTTTACTGGCAGGTATTACCGCTAGCGGAATAAACTATAGCGAGTACAAAAAAGGAAGTATTAGTAGCAAGCAGGCGACAAAAAAGACTATCAAAGTAGGCATACAAGGCGGTGTCGCCGCAGCTTGCGCTATTAGCGCGTCAAATAAAATCGTGATGAGAAACTACTTTGGCGCCGCTCTTACGGCAGCGGTAGGCATAAGCGCCATAATACTAACCGAAAAATTAATAAATCCGGAGGATCAAGAATGAAAAACCCTTACATAAACTCAACCCAAACCGTAAATAAGATAAATGATGACGGAAGCACTACAACGACGACTACGACGGTTAGAACAACCGGCGCTCCAAGCGCTTTTGACAAGAGTATAAATAGCGCATTTAAAGATTTCGTTCCTGAAAATTTTAATGCCGCTCACTTTATCAAAGGAGCGCTCATAGGTGGGGCCGCCGCTTATATACTTTCAAATGAAAAGGCTCAACAAGCGTTATTTTCAGCTATCGTAAAAGGTTCGAATTTGCTTCAAGCCGGGTTTGAGGAGCTAAAAGAGAGATTTGAGGACGTAAAGGCCGAAATTGAGTCGCAAAAATAAGATTCGAATCGCGCACAAAAGCAAAAATAGAGTAAGATTCATCTGCGAAGAGATAACCAATGATTCCGATGAGAGCTTTATAGAGGCGCAAATTTCCGAATTTAGACATATAAAAAGCGTAAGGGTAAACAAAAAAGCCAAAAGCATAATCGTAGAATTTTACTCAAATTTAGAAGATATCGTTAAATTCTTAGAAAATTTGCAAATCAAAAATTTAAGCAATAAAAAAGACGCTCCAAGCAAGGCTGAAATTTATAAAGCAGCCCTTTCTATGGCTATTACTCCACTTATCCCCGACGGTAAATTTAAGGCTATAGCTACGACTTACGCTTCGGCTCCTCTTTTTTCAGAAGGCCTTAAGGAGTTGTTTAGCGAGGGCGTAACTTCAAAGGTTCTTGAGGCTATGGCGGTAGGAGTTAGCCTTGCAAGGCATGATTATCTAGCGGCAAACGGGACGAATTTAATGCTTGCTCTTGGCGAGTATATAGAAGAAAGCACGGTTCATAGAAGCGATGATCTGGTAAAAGAGCTGGCAAAACCAAATATAGAAGAGGTCTGGGTCGAAAAGATATCAAAAGGCAAAAAAACACTTGAAAAAGTGCCTACTCAAAGCGTAAAAATAGGCGATATAGTAGTAGTAGGAGCTGGCGAAAGTATCGGCATAGACGGATATATCGTAGATGGAGCCGCAAGTGTAAACCAAGTATCCATGACCGGAGAGGCGGAACCGGTTAAAAAAGAGCGCGGAGACCGCGTTATGAGCGGAACGGTAGTTGAGGACGGACGCATTAAAATTTGGGCCGAAAGAGTTGCCGAAGAGAGCGCTACCGCACGGATAAAGCAATATATCCAAAGCTCGTTAAACGAAAAATCAAGCGTTGGACTAAAAGCTACCAAACTTGCAGATAAACTTGTGCCCGTTACTCTTTCTTTAGCGGGCTTATCTTACATTATGAGTAACGATATGAAAAGGGTTGCCTCGGTTCTTCAAGCGGATTACTCCTGCGCGCTTAAGCTTGCAACTCCGGTGGCGTTTAAATCAAGCATATCAAAGGCGGGGCGAAACGGAGTGCTCATAAAAGGGGCTAAAGCCATAGAAGCTCTTGCGGCCGCGGATACCTTCGTCTTTGATAAGACGGGAACTCTCACTCACGGAAGCTTGCAGGTAGTTGAAATTCACTCTTTTAAAGAAGATGTCAGCGAAAACGAACTTTTAAATTTGACCGCAAGCGCGGAAGAGCACTATTTTCATCCCGTGGCGGAGGCTATCGTAAAGGCGGCTCGCGAGATAGGATTTCACCATATACATCACGATGAAGTTGAATTCATCGTTGCGCACGGAGTTAAAACACATGTAAACGGCAAAGAGGTTATCATAGGCAGTAGGCATTTTTTGGAAGATGATGAGAAAATTTGTTTTAAAGAGCATGAGGATATCATCAAACACGCTATAGATAACGGCTTAACGCTGCTTTACGTAGGTTACGACAAAGAGCTTTTAGGCGTTATAGCCATGAAAGATACGATGAGAGAAAATGCCAAAGAGGCGTTAAGCGAGCTTAAAAAGATGGGTGTTAAAGAACTTATAATGCTAACGGGCGATATCGAAAGAAAAGCTCATCAAGTAGCAAGCGAGCTTGGCATCGATAGAGTCTTTGCAAACTGCCTTCCAACCGATAAAGCAAGCATCATCGAGCAGCTTAAAAAAGAGGGTAAAAACGTAGCTTTCATAGGCGACGGTATCAACGACGCTCCAAGCCTAATGAAGGCAAATGTGGGTATAAGCATGCAAAAAGGAGCCGATATCGCTAAAGCCACGGCTGATATAAGCTTGCTTAAAGATGATATTTTCGCCGTAGTTACCGCAAAAGAGACGGCAAACAAGACTATGAGGCTGATAAATTCAAACTTTAGCGCTACGGTGGGCATAAACTCTCTTATATTAGCAGGAGCGACTTTTGGCTTTTTAAACCCTATCGCAACGGCGCTTTTACACAACGGCACCACGATAGGACTGCTTGCAAATTCTATGAAGGGCGTAAAGCTACATAAAAAATAGTTTGCAAGATAGATAAATTTAAGACTAGATAGGTTTTTATGGATAAATTTTTGGATTTGATAAATGATAAATTGGATTTGATAAACGGATTTTTGTATGGATATTTTCTAGTTATAGCTCTTATACTTGCAGGAATTTACTTTAGCTATATCACTAGATTTGTTCAATTTAGAATGTTTTTTGAAGCTTTTCGCGTCCTTATGGAAAAAAAGGATAGATACAATAAAAACCAGATATCTCCTTTTCAAGCGCTTATGATCTCAACGGCTTCAAGGGTTGGCATAGGCAATATCGCAGGAATTTCCGCCGCCATAGTTGCAGGAGGTCCTGGAGCGCTTTTTTGGATGTGTCTGATGGCGTTTTTAGGATCCGCTTCGGCATTTGCCGAAAGCACGCTAGCTCAAGTTTATAAGAGTAAGGATGTGCTTGGATTTAAGGGCGGGCCTGCATACTACATAAAAGACGGGCTTGGCATAAAATGGCTTGGAAGCTTGTTTGCGGCGATTCTTATCATAACCTACGCATACGGATTTAACGGACTGCAATCATACACCATGACTTCGGCGTTTGAAATTTACTACGATGCTACGGCAAGTTCGGTAAAATTTTCAGATAGCCTTCTGCCCGTTGCCATAGGCATAATCTTAATGGCCTTTAGCATAGTTTTGTTTTTCTCAAAAAGCCATATCATCGGCAAGGTAAGCTCATATATAGTGCCTTTTATGGCGCTTGCTTACGTGCTTCTTTCATTTATAGCGATTATGATAAATTTAGACAAAATTCCCCAAGTCGTAAAAATGATATTTGAAAGCGCATTTGATTTTAAGGCGATATTTGGCGGATTTGCGGGAAGCGTGATAGTTATAGGTATCAAACGCGGACTTTTTTCAAACGAAGCGGGCATGGGTTCTGCTCCAAATGCGGCGGCTGCGGCTCACACTAGTCATCCTGTTAAGCAAGGACTAGTGCAAGCTCTATCTGTTTTTATAGATATGACTATCTGTATAGCTTCAGGGCTTATAGTGCTATTTTCACAAGCTTACGTAAGCAAACAAACAGGCTCAACGGGAGAGGTTTTAACGGCTCTTCCGCTTATTCAAGCTGCTATGAGAGAGTATTACGGCGAGATCGGACTTCACTTTATAACCGTTGCGGTGGTGCTTTTTGCCATAACATCGCTTATAGGGAATTTCTATTACGCGCAGGCAAATATTAAATTTCTAACCAAAAATAGCAAAATCATGTTTGTTTTTAAAATTTCGGCGGTTATTATGGTCTTTGTGGGCGCGCAGATGAACTTAAAGGTAGCTTGGAATATCGCCGATGTTACTATGGCTTTTATGGCGACTATAAATATAATTGCCATCTTGTTTCTTTCAAAGATAATCATGAAAACCATAAAAGACTACGAAACACAACGCAAATCGGGAGTAAATCCTGAATTTCACCCTGAAAACCTAGGTATAATGGGCACTACATGCTGGAAAGGAAAATGATGATAAGCGGAGAACTTTTAAATTTAAATACGCATAGAAAAGTTGCCAAAATAGGCATGAGCGTGTCTTTGGCTACCGTTTGCATAACCTCGTTTAATACAAAAAATAGCGCTTCCGCCAAACTTCATACGGTTGCAGGCTGGGCGTTTGTGGGATTTTCGCTATATCATGCGGGACTTTACGATAACGGTATATTTAAAAACATGATAATAAACGCTCAAAGAAAAAATGCCGTAAAAAAGAGAGTCGCAAAAGGCAAAAAGAGTAAAGATGTTACTCAGTGATGCTGAAATTTTAGCCTATATCAACGAGGATTTGCCCTACTTTGATCTTACGACAAGCCTTCAAGATACCTATAAAAACGCAGTTTTAGAGATAAAAACAAGAGAAGATATCATCGTAAGCTGCGTTGATATCTCGGCTAGGATTGCAAATTTATTAGGATGCGAGGCTAGTATTTGCGTGCCAAATTCAAAGCAGGCAAAAGCGGGTGAAACAATCATTAAAATTTCAGGCAGCTACAACGACGTACATAAAGTTTGGAAACTAGCTCAAATCACGCTTGAATACGCTTGCAAAATTTCAACCTATACAAATTTAATGGTTAAAGAGGCTAGAAAGGTAAGTGATAAATGCCAAATTTTAACCACAAGAAAGACCTTTCCATTTGCCAAAAAGCTCTGTTTAAAAGCCGTTTTAGAAGGAGGCGGAAGCGTTCACAGGCTAAATTTGAGCGATAGCGTGCTGTTTTTTGACAACCATATCAAGGCTTATGATAGTTTTGATGAATTCTTAGCTCAAATTCCAAATTTCAAAGCTAGAGCTCCTGAAAGAAAGATCATAGTAGAGTGTGAAGAGCTTGAAAATTTTGCCAAGCTTTTAAAGGCTGGCGCGGACGGGATTCAGTGTGACAAAATGAGTGTAGATGAGCTTAAAAAGGCGGTAAATTTAAAAAACGAAGCCGGCGCAAACACTATCATCATCGCAAGCGGAGGCATAAACGCTAAAAACGTCGCTCTTTATGCAGCTACCGGCATTGATGCGGTCACAACCTCAGCAGTATATACGCAAGGTATGGCTGATTTAACAAGTGTGCTAAGCCTGATATAGTCTAGTCAACAATATCTTTTATCAATTTTACTTTTACGCTTGTTGTCATCTCATCGTTTTAAAATTTAATTCTATCCGAACCGTAAAATAAAATTTCTTTATTGTTAAAAACTTTAGCAAAAACTCGTCAAAATCCTCTAAATTTCTATATACATGACAACTTATAATTATTTTATTATGATTATAAAAAACGAGCATAGACACTCTATAAAGTAAATATTTTCTAGCGGAAATTTTTCGCCCGCAAAAGTTACTAATTTTTTATTTCTTACCAGAAGTCCTTACCTGATAAATCCCAATATCTCTATAAATAAGCACAATACAAGTCATACCAAGCACTACTGCGCCCAATTTAAAAAATAGAATTTTCTATAAAAATAAAATACGAAGCTATCATAAAGATGATGCTAAAAATAATTCTAAGAAGGGCTAAAAACCTTATGCAGCAAAGATATTCACATACTATCTCTTTATCGCTATCAAGCTTTATACATTCAGGAGTTTTGATAAAGTATCTTAAATTTTAGCCCTAAAAAGCAAAACGGCGGCACAGCCAAGCAGCCATACCGCCAAAATTTATCAAAGACTAATCTCTTTGATATCCGCTATCTTTAAAAACTCTTTATAAATTTGTCCAACAAGCGCGATACGGTTCTTGCGGATTTTTTCATCATCCACGTTTATCATAACCTTATCAAAGAAGTTATCGATAACGCTTTTAAGCCCAAACAGACTTTGCAAACGCTCTTTATAAGGCTCATCCTTGCTAATAGCCTCTTTAAATTTAGCCTCAATCTCTCTTTCGGCATCGTTTTCAAAGAGGGTTTCATTAACTGCGCCTATCTCTTCGTCTTTAATGATATTTGCAAGGCGTTTAAAGGTGCTAAAATTCTCTCTAAAATCACTTGCTGCACTAATTTCACTAAGAGCTTTTATAGCTTCGCATTGAGCTAAGATATCTTTTTTCTCGCTTGCAAGGCAAGCTTTGATGATCGAGGCGTTAACATCAAAAAATGTATAAAGCCTATCAAATATAAAATTTTCAAGCGTTTTTAAGTCAAATTTGGCGTAGTTTGGCGCAAGCGAAGATAAAATTTCACTCACGTTAAATTTAAGCCCTTCATTTAACACGATCTTGATTATCCCGTTTGCGGCGCGGCGTAAAGCGTATGGATCTTTATTTCCGCTTGGAATTTTACCCACGCTAAATAGCCCCATGAGAGTATCTATCTTTGCACTCATCGCGACAACCGAGCTAAATATCCCGCTTGGACACTCGCTGTTTTCACCGCTTGGAAGATATTGCTGCGATATAGCGCGGCTTACGAGCTCGCTCTCGCCTTTGGCCTTTGCGTAGTATCCACCCATAACTCCTTGAAGCTCTGGAAATTCATATACCATCTGAGTGGTTAGATCAGCCTTGCTAAGCATAACCGCTCTTTCAAGCAGTTTTTCATACCCATTACCCGCTTCCGACTTAAGCTCTTTGTCATAAATTTTAGCTAGCTCTTGCGCTGTTTTAAGCTCTCTAAGCTGCTTATCATAGGTGCTTCCAAGCTCTTTTAAGTAGGTTATGTTTTTAAGCTTTTCAGGGCTAAATTCAGCCGCCAAGTCACTTTGCCAAAAGAACATCGCATCACTTAGTCTTGCGCGAAGTACTTTTTCGTTTCCTTTTACTATAAGCGCGTAATCATCGCATATAGCGTTGCTTACAACCACAAAGTGATTGCTTAGTTTGCCATCTTTAAATACGGGAAAGTAGCGCTGATTTTCTTTCATGGAAGTAATGATCGCCTCGCTTGGAACCTCTAAAAATTTAGCGTCAAATTCGCCAAGCAAAGCCGTCGGAAACTCCGTAATCGCCACAACCTCATCAAGCAAAGCCTCATCTATTTCTATATCAAAGCCGCTTTTTTGCTCTATCTGCTTAAACTGCGCTAAAATCCTCTCTCTGCGAGCCTTTTCATCAAGTATAACGCCTATCTTATCCATGCTATCAAAGTATTCGCGAGCGTTATTTACGCTAAATTTCTCATAACTCACGCTTCTGTGCTGATAGATACTGTTTGATGACTCCACGTCAAATTTCTTAAAACCAACTACCTCATCGCCAAGCAGGCAAAGAAACGATCTAATCGGGCGAATAAACTCAAATTTACCCTCGCCCCAACGCATCGACTTACCGAAATTTAGGCTCAGCAAAAATTTCTCTATCATATCTCCAAGCAGCTCTTTGCTAGCTCTGCCCTCTACAGGCTTTTTGTGATATAAAACCTCTTTGCCGTTTATCGTCTCAAATTTAAGATCGTTCTCGTTTATGCCGCACTTTTTAGCAAAGCTAAGCGCAGCAGCCGTAAATTCCCCGTCTTTGATCGCAACCTGTTTTGGCGCACCGATAAATTCCGCAAAGCTATCGGGCTGTCTAAGCTCAAATTCGGGATGATAAAAGACGATCCTACGAGGCGTATAGTAAAACTCGCACTCGCTTGATAGATTATTTTCAGCCAAAACATCTTGCCATTTAGCCTTGATATTGCCCGACTCTTTTAAAAACGGAATCGCAGGCAGCTCCTCAACGCCGATCTCAACCAAAAGCTCCTTTTTCATACTCGCCAACCTCTTTTAAATTTCATTTTCATCTCTTTTTTTAGATTTTCTATTCTCATTCTTATCTCTCATCTGCACGACAAATCCGCGCACCAAAAATATCATAAAAAGCACAAAAGCAGCCAGTATCAAGCTATCAAGCGCAGCCATCACTCAACCACCAACTGAATTTCGCCATTATACACGCCAACGCGCACAGCTTTAAATTCAGCCCTTTTGGTATCTTTAAATTTGGTGTTTGGGCTGTAAATTCTCACGCTTCCATGAGGAGTTATAAGCCTTCCTTTTTTGATCTCGCCGTAGATACTTTCTATAACGTCTCCTGCGCGAGCTTGGCTTAACCTGCTTGCACTTAACATCTGAGTTTTTATATCAGCCAGGCTGTCGTGCGTATTTATAACGCTCATTGATTTTACTTCAAGAGCGCCTTTAAACTCGCCTATGCTGTTTATAACCACGTCCATTACGCTTCCAAGCAAATACTCGTTATCGGGGTCATACACGTAAATTCCACGACCGTTTTGAGCGATGACAAAACCTTTTTTGTCCTTATAAATCACGCATACCCCGTTAAGAACATAAGGAGTGCCGTTTGGATTTTTAAACAGATCATCCACGCTTGCTTTAGCAAACTCCTTGGCTTTTTTCTCGGTGCTGATTTTAAATTTCAAAGGGAAGTGATCGGAATTTAGTCCTGTTGCTATGTTGCCGAATTTCGCCTTTAGGCTAGTGAAATTTACAGGCTTAACAACTTCAAAACTTCCGTCCACATACTCAATTCCTCTTGCATCAAACATACTTTTTGACATCACGACGTGATCGATCGGGCTTAAATTTATGTGCGAATACCTCTCGTCCTTAGGCAAAAATTCCCACAGATCCTTCATCTGCCTACTTATAAGAATATCGTTTAAAAAAGAATTTTTACCGTAAGGAGTGTTAAAATCGCCAAGCAAAATCACGTTTTTATCCTCTTGAATGGCGCTTTTTAAAGTTCTAAAGGCGGTCTCTCTGCTCTTTTTAGAGTTTTTTTGAGCAGGCATATGATTTACATATAGGCTGAAAATTTCGCCTTCAAGCTCAAAATCAACCTTTAAAATATCTCTTGTCTTTACGTTTGGAACCTTAAAAATTTGCGTTTTTAAAGGCCTTATCTTTGATAAGAGTCCAAGCCCGATCGGAGCTCTTTTATCCTTTGAAAAAGCAAAATACCTATACCCGCTCTGCCTCATAAGCTTTTTTAAAATTTCCTCGTTTTCTATCTCTTGAAGTGCGATTATGTCGGCATCAAGCCTCTTTATATCCTCTTTTATACGCTCAAATTTGACGCTTGCCTCTTTAGCGCTCCAAGCGGATTTGCCTATAACAAAATCCTCATACTCGCTTCCGTCGTTTTTAGCGTCAAAGAGATTTTCGACATTGTAAGTAGCTATGCTAAGCTCCGCGGCTAAAGAAAAGATAGTCGCCGCTAAAAGCATTAAAATTTTATTCACAAACTATTCCTTAACTCAAATTTATCGATATTTTGGCGTATCGCCTCATAAGCGATGATACCTACGCTTGTGGCTAAATTTAGGCTTCTGCCAAGCTCTCCCATGGGTATAGTTACGGCGTTGGCGAAATTTCTTTGCATAAGCTTCATCGGAAGCCCCGTGCTTTCACCGCCGAAAAACAAAAAATCGCCCTCTTTAAATTTCACGTCAAAATAAAATTTATTCGTCTTTGTCGTAGCGTAAAAAAATCTATCTTCAAATTTTGCATTCGAGCGCAAAAACTCATCCAAGCTCTCCCAAATTTTAAGCTTTAAATCCTTCCAATAATCAAGCCCCGCGCGTCTAACGGCCTTTTCGCTTAGATCAAACACGGTCGGCTTTATGATGTGTAAATTTAAATTCGCATTTACGCACATTCTGCCGATTGAGCCCGTATTTTGGGGGATTTGCGGACTAACTAGCACGATATTAAACATTAAAAGACGATCACCTTATTATTATAAACAAAAAGCCTATCCTCAAGAGCTAGATCAAGCGCGCTAGAAAGCACGTTTTTCTCGCAGCTTCTGCCGGCTTTTTGCATCTGCTGCCAGCTCATCTCGTGATTTACGCGGATAACATCTTGTGCGATGATGGGACCCTCGTCAAGATCGTCATTTACAAAATGCGCCGTAGCGCCAATGATCTTAACGCCTCTTTCGTAAGCTTGCTTATACGGGTTTGCACCGATAAATGCAGGCAAAAACGAATGGTGGATGTTGATGATCTGTTTTGGATAGTGCTTAACGAAATTTGGCGAAAGAATTCTCATATATTTTGCCAGCACCGCATAGTCGAATTTATACTGCTTCATCGCCTTAAGCACTAGCTCTTCGTGTTTTTCGCGCTCTATGCCGTCTGCGTTTATGTAGTGAAACGGGATATTAAATCGCTCCACAAGCTCTCTTAAATTTTCACGATTTGCGATCACCGCAAGGATGTTTGCATTCAGCTCGCCGCTATCGAATTTTATAAGCAGATCGCCGATACAGTGAGCCTCTTTAGTAGCTAGGATGATGATGTTTTTCTTAGTCGCCTCAACGCACTCTATGATAGCGCCCTTTGGTAAAAACGCCTCGAGTGTTCCGACAAATTCGGCGGTTTTTACCTCACCCGCAAGCGAAGCACGCATAAAAAATCTATTGCTATCATAATCCACAAATTCGTTGTTTGTCTCGATATTTAGGTGATATTTAAAAACCACATCGCAAATTCTATAAATCAAGCCCTTTTCGTCTTGACACTCTATTTTTAATATATATTTTTTCATTTAGCCTCTTTTTAATAAGCTCTGATTTTATCCAAAAGAGGCTTTTATATCTATTAAATGGGTTTTTGTTTTGAGTTTTGGGCTTTAAAATTTTCTAAAAATTTCTCTATCTCTTGCCTTTGTCGTCTTAAAATTTCAGCCCCTATCCGCTCGTTTTTAAACCCATCCTTTATAACGGCTATAGAGTCGATTTGAGCGTCAAATTTCTTATCGTAAACTCCAAATTTCTTGGCTCTTTTTATAAGAGTCGCCGAATTTAGACCAAGCCAATCTTTAAGCGGCATTTTAAGCGAAATTTCCAAAAGCTCCTTGTCGCTTACCCTACCGATAAAAAAAGGTTGAGTAAAGCAGGACTTAAAGCTATTTGGCAAATTTAGCTCTTTTAAAATCGGCTCTTTTAAGCCAAACATCCCCGCAAGCAGATACAAAAACTCCCGCTCATCTTTCTTAAATTTTATAGCCTTAGCAAGCTTAGAGCCAAAAGCTTCAACCTCAAATTTGCTTAAATTTAGCCCAAAAAGAGTTTTAAACAGCCCAAGCTCGTGCAGATAAGCAGCTGCCGTGTGTTGAAATTTAGCCCTAAAAAGCTTTAACAGTTCAGCCGCTATCCTATCTTTGCTAAGATCGTTAAGCCTAAGCGTTTTCATGAGTTTTAACGTCTTTGGCGCAACCATAAAATTTAGCCTTGCACTAAACTGAATAGCCCTTAAAACCCTAAGGCTATCCTCGCAAAATTTCTCATCGTCGATATGTCTTAAAACTCCCTTTTTAAGGTCGTTTATGCCGCCGTTAAAGTCTAAAATTTCACCGCTAAATATATTTATCATTATAGAATTTACCGTAAAATCCCTACGCCTTGAGGCCTCGCGCTCATCGTTGCAGTAGCTTACTTCAAAAGCCTTATGTCCCTTGCCGACCTTGCTTTCCGTTCGCGGCAAAGAGAGATCAAAATTACCAAATTTATAGACAAAATAGCTCTTACCAACTCCGCTTGCGCCGTTTTCATTCATCAAAACATCAAATTTAGCAGGCTTGATGTCATAAATTTCTATATCAAAATCTATAGCTTTTTGTCTAAATTTGATATTTTTTTTAGAGGATTTAATCTCGCTAAGAAGCATGTCGCGCACAGATCCGCCTACGATATATGCGCGCTTTGTATAAGGAGAAAGAAGTTTCCTTATTTTGTTTAACTCATTTAGTTTGGAGATTTTCAAGCCTGTTTTCAACATTGGCAAGCACAAATTCTAAAAATTTAAGAGTAAGCTCTAATCTATCTTCCAAATTTTCCCTGCTAGTGGCGTTGAGCCCTTCAAAGAGCACCAAAATACGCTCCTTTAAGTTGCGTAAAAATATCTCCTCTGCGCTTATTTCGCCGTCAAATTTATCCGCATAAGCTCGCTTAAGCGCCTCAGGCTCTTTTTTTAACTCTTCTTGCCTTTTTTCGCCGACATTTTCAAGCTCGGCGGCAACCTCGTCTATAGCCATCTTTGCAATATCTTCAAGTTTCATATCTTAATCAGCCACCTTTTAAATTCGGTTATCTCTTCGTTGGTTTTCATATTGATAAAAAAATCCCTCATCTGCTCATTTACGCTCTTATCGCGCTTTCTAAGCCCGCTAAGACGCTTTATCGCATTTAGGGCATCTTTGTTTTCAGGCTCAGCTTTGAGGATGTTTTTATACACCAAGAGCGCATCGTCTTTAAGACCTTGCGCCTCGTAAATCAAAGCTTCAGTTATCGTATTTTTCATCATGAGTCTATAAAATCAACTATTATTCCGCCCATTTCGCTTGTCGAGCAGACCTCTTTTGCGCCAAATTCTGCTATATCTTTAGTTCTATACCCCTCTGCCAGAGCCTTTTTAACGGCATTTTCTATATCGCGTGCAGCCTCTTGCTCGCCAAAAGAGTATCTAAGCAGCATTGCGGCGCTTAAAATCGTAGCGATCGGATTTGCTATGCCCTGCCCTGCGATATCTGGAGCCGAACCATGGATAGGCTCGTAAATTCCAACCTTACCGCCTATGCTAGCGCTTGGAAGTAGCCCTATGGAGCCCACTACCATACTTGCCTCATCGCTTAAGATATCGCCGAATAAATTTTCGGTCAAGATGACGTCAAACCGGCGCGGGTTTCTAACTATCTGCATAGCCGCGTTATCCACATACATAAACTCAAGCCTTACTTCAGGGTAGTCTTTAGCAACCTCGCTTACAACCTCTCTCCAAAGCTGGCTAGTCTCAAGCACATTTGCCTTATCTATCATACAAACGCTTTTTTTACGCATCATAGCCGTATCGAAAGCAACTTTTGCTATGCGCTCTATCTCGGCTCTTGTGTATATCATGGTGTTAAAGGCAAGGTCGTCTTTTTTCTCGCGAGGCTGACCGAAATAAATTCCTCCCGTTAGCTCGCGAACCACTACGAAATCGACATCGTGAAGCACGCTTGGCTTAAGAGTGCTGGCATCCATAAGCTCATCAAACACAAACGCGGGGCGTAAATTTGCATAAGCTCCAAGCTCTTTTCTAAGCTTTAAAAGCCCGCTTTCAGGGCGAAGATGGCGCGGCAAACTATCCCACTTATCGCCTCCTATGGCGCCAAAAAGCACCGCATCGCTATTTAGCGCGCCTTGCAAAGTAACATCGGGCAACGGCTCTTTAAAGACATCAATCGCAGCTCCGCCCATTAAAAAAAACTCATAATTTATCTCAAATCCGTGCTTTAAGCTAACTACATCAAGAACTCTTACCGCTTCATCCACTATCTCGGGACCTATACCGTCGCCTTTAATAACAGCTATATTATATCTTTTCATCAAATTCCTTGTAAATTTTTCTTTGCATACTCTATCAGCCCGCCGCTTTTTAAAAGCTCTTGCATAAATTCGGGGATAGGGTTAAATTTATACTCTTTGCCGTCGCTTAAATTTATGATGACGCCTCTATCCACATCGATTTTAAGCTCATCTCCTTCATTTATCCTGTCGGTCTCTTCTATCTGAAGTATCAAAAGCCCCGTATTAAAGCTATTTCTATAAAAAATTCTCGCATAAGATTTAGCTATAACCGCACCGATTCCAGCAGCCTTTAAAGCAAGCGGAGCGTGCTCTCTACTACTTCCGCAGCCGAAATTTTCTCCCGCTACGATGATGTCGCCCTTTGAAATTTTAGCGCTAAATTTCGGATCGGCATCCTCCATGATATGTTTAGCCAACTCGTTTTCATCGGATGTGTTTAAGTAGCGCGCAGCGATAATGATATCGGTATCGATGTTATCGCCAAATTTCCAGACCTTACCTTGCTTCATATTTAGCCTTATAGTTAAAATTTGACTGATTTTATCAAAAAATAACTAAAGGTTTTATCAAAGGCAAATTAGTAATATTTTGTTTTATATAAATAGGAGTTAAAGAATATAGATAAAAATGATTAAATTAAGATAGAGCAAAGGCGGCTTATAAACCGCCTTAAACAAATTTTAGTAAAAGCAACTATCTCTTTATGGAGCATCTTCCCATAAAATAACATGCCGGACAAAATCCGCTAACTCCGATAATCACGGGGATAAGCCCTATAAGCGCCCAATAGCTTTTAAAGAAATACCATATCAAAGCCATCAACAAAAGCCCCAAAACCACTCTGATAATTCTGCTTTTCTTGCTTAACATCTCAGATCCTTTATAAATTTTAGTGTAATATTACCTAAAATTCGAGCTAGAATTTGTAACAATATCACCAAATTTCAGCTTTTAAACAGGCGCATATAAGAGAGAATTTATATCTAGCTCTTTATTTGAAGGTTTTGTATAAAAATTTTGCCTCTTTTTTGCGCTATCTCTCCGCTCTTTTCCATCTCTTTTAGTATCCTTGAAATCGCCTCTCTGGCACTTCCAAGATGGTTTGCAAGCTGTTCGTGAGTGATATTTAGTTCGTTCTCTTTTGCATTTTCAAGTAAAAAATTTCTAACTCTATTTGCAAGAGGCAAAAAGAGCGCTTGCTCCATCACGTTTATAACGGCCGCAAATCTTTTTGAAACTATCTTAAGAGCGTGATTTAAGACGGTCGTATAACTATCTTTAAGGGTCTTAAAAGTCTGCATAGGTATTAGCAAAACCTCGGCATCCTCTTCCACGCTTAAGGTTATCTCGGTATCAAAGGCGTTTAGGGTGCAAGAAGAGCAGATCACGCAGTTATCGCCGCCTTCAAGCTTAAATATAGTTATCTCTTTAAAATTTTGCGAGGTTATAAAAGCTCTAATCACCCCGCTTTTTACGATAATATATCCGCAATTATCATCTTTTGTGTATATAAGCGTGTCTTTAGATAAATTTTTAGCGCTTACGCTATCATAAACCGTTTTTGCATCGGCATCCGAGATCTCAAATTTATCTATAAACTCTCTTTGCAAAATTCTCTTGTCATCCAAGCTTAGCATAGCAATCCTTTTGTGATATTATCACTGAGAAACGGTAGTATTATAGGTAATATTGCATAAAAATATATTAAAAGGATTTTTAATGAGCGAACTTAAGAGTGAGGGCGAGCTTTTAAACAGGATAAAAAACTTTCCGATCATGTTTTTTGCCGTAATTATGGGGCTTGGCGGGCTTACTTTATCTTATGAAAAGCTAAATTTAGTCTTTAATCTTTCAAATTTTATATTTGAAATTTTAAGATCGGTAACGACCTTGATATTTATAGTTATCAGTGCAATCTACACTTTGAAATTTATAAATTTCAAAGAAAATATCAAAGATGAATTTGCCCATCCCGTAAAGATAAATTTCTTTGCGGCATTTTCCATATCTATCTTTTTGCTTGCGGCTATATGGAGAGATGTTGATGGATTGCATCAAATTTTATTTTATCCGGCTCTTGTAATCCAAACGTTTTTAACACTTTACGTAGTCTCTTTTTGGATCAATAAAAATATGCTCATCAACCACTCAAACCCCGCTTGGTTCATACCGATAGTCGGAAATTTAGTAGTTGTCTTAGCCTCTAAAGAGACGGGAGCTTTTTTGTGGTACTATTTTTCCATAGGGATATTTTTCTGGGTGGTTTTATTTACTATCGTCTTTTACCGCATCATCTTTCACGATCAGCTCGCCCAAAAATTCATACCGACGCTTTTTATACTCATAGCGCCTCCCGCCGTTGGATTTTTAGGCTATGTAAAGCTTACGGGAAATTTTGACGTTACCGCTCAGTTGTTTTTAAATTTAACCCTATTTTTCGTGCTTTTAATCCTATTTATGTTTAAAAATTTCACAAAGCTTAAATTTTTCCTATCATGGTGGGCGTTTACCTTCCCCACCGCAGCTGCCAGCATGGCATTTTTAAGGGCGTATGAGCTAAACAAAAGTCTATTTTTCGCCGTTTTTGGTATCGTTTTGTTTATAGCTCTTGTATTTTTTATATGCACCGTGAGTTATCTTACTATAAAAGCTATCAAAAATAACGAAATTTGCGTAGTTGAATAAGCTTATATAATAAGCATCCAAACGCCGATGATACACATAAGCGAGGATGTTAAAATTTCAAGCGCTCTTAGGTGATTTGAAAGTAGCTTTTTAAGCATGCTTCCGCCAAGCGCGTAGATATTTAGGCAGGTAAATTCGATAACAAGAAGCAAAGATAGCAAAATCCAAGTTTGATACCCCAAAGGATCGCTTCTGTTTAAAAATGGCGGAAAAATAGCCCCTAAAAATATCCAAGCCTTTGGATTTGAGATGCTAACTACGACGCCTTGCATAAAGAGCTCTTTTGCGCCTTGAGCGCTTATGTAGCCGTTTTTGATACCAAGCTTACCTCGACTAAGAAAGCCCATGATTCCAAGATATATGATATAAAGAGCGCCGCAAAATTTTAAAATTCTAAACCCCGTTTCAAATTTTAACAGCAAAGCCCCCGCTCCAAATACGCAAAGAGTTGCAACTACGCCTACCGAAAGAAGTTGTCCTACCATCATAGGAAAGCAGCGCTTGTAGCCCACACTCATACTAAGACTTAAGATAAAGGTCATATTAATGCCCGGCATAAGGCTGATAGGAAAAAATGTGGCTATAAACAAAAGGTAGTTCACAAAGAGCCTTAGAGGTTAAAATGAGATAAAATTTTAAAACAAAGCGGATAAATTTAAGATAAAAATTTAAAGGCGACAACCTAAATTCGCCGCCTTTTTTAAATTTTAATGAGTGTAGAAAAACTCTTGAATTTTTGCCTTATCGTTTGTTTGGGTAAGAGCTAACATCAGCAATACTCTAGCTTTTTGAGCATTTAGGTTATCGCTTGCTAAAAAGCCGTATTTTGAGTCATCAACCTCTCCGTTTAAGGTAGTCTCGCCACT
Source organism: Campylobacter sp. (assembly GCA_030532465.1). Lineage (GTDB taxonomy): Bacteria > Campylobacterota > Campylobacteria > Campylobacterales > Campylobacteraceae > Campylobacter_A. The sequence goes on from JAUNLC010000010.1 coordinate 31,105, forward strand.
TCCTACACGTGAATCGCGAACTACGACTACGCCCTTTTTAACGCCTTCGCCTAACGCCTCAAGAACCGTAGGGAATGGATTTCCGTTACCCATACCTGCGCTTATTATGCCTTTTGCACCGTTTTTGATAGCGACGTTGGCAAAGTCAGGATTATCGTTTGCATGGCTATAGATGATATCAACCCTAGGAAGCTCTTTAATCTTTGTGATATCAAAAGCCGAATTTACGGTATGTTTGCGAACAGGATTCATATAGTATTTTACTTTTCCGTAAAAGACCGTTCCTATCTTGCCCGCGTTTGGCGACTTAAACGTCTCAACTCCCGTCGTATTTGTCTTAGTAACTTCGCGAGCCGCGTGAATTTCATCATTCATAGTTACTACCACGCCTTTGCCTGCGGTCTCTTTGTCTATAGCTACATTTACGGCGTTAAAGATATTAAGAGGACCGTCCGCGCTAAGCGAGCTGCTGCTTCTCATAGCGCCGACCATTACGATAGGCTTGTCGCTTTTAACGACTAAATTTAAAAAGTAAGCAGTCTCCTCCATGGTATCGGTTCCGTGAGTGATAACCACTCCATCTGCCTTGCCGCTGGTTAATAGCTCGTTTACCCTATTTGCAAGCTTAAACCAAACCTCGTTATTCATCTCCTGAGAGCCGATGTTTGAAATTTGCTCGCCTTTGATCGTGGCGATTTTGTTGATTTCAGGCACTGCGGCTATAAGTTTATCAACAGTAACCGTTCCTGAGGTATAGCTCGTATCAAGAGCGCCTGAACCGCTTCCGGCTATGGTTCCGCCGGTTGCCAAAATATAAATCGTAGGCTTAGCAAAAGCCGCAACTGCAGAAATAAGCATGAAAAATACCGCCTTCGTGATAAAACGCATATAAATCTCCTTTGGAATTTAAGTTTCAAACAACCAAGATCTTGCATTTTTGAAATTTCAACTCAAATTATACAAATTAAAATTTATAAAGTCAATTAATATTATTTTTTTATTATTTTTTAATTTTT